>JAWSUW010000024.1:0-26234 GCA_033549245.1 Bacillota bacterium
CTTGTATCTATTCCACCATATATAGGGAGCACTGTAAATGAAGTACCTTCTGCCAACTGTTTTGCGACACTCGTAATCTGAATCGCAAGTTCACGTGTAGGCGTCAATATAAGTCCCTGAATATTGTCACTGCCACTATCAAATCTTTGGAACATGGGCAATAGAAAGGCAAGAGTCTTACCGGTTCCAGTCTGAGCCTCAGCCATGATATCCGCCCCTTCAAGTATATCATTAATAGTCAGTTTCTGAACTTCCGTTGGATCTATTACACCATCATTTTTCAGTTTCAATATCCATTTTTCATCTATTCCAAGTGCTTTAAAACTATTCATATGACAATCCTTTTAGCAATTTTATTTCCCCTGCGTACCCCTCCAGTTCATTTGGGGTTTCCAAATAAAACGGAAGATCTTTCAGCTTGGGATGATTGATTATTAGTTCGAATGCTTCCGTTCCTATAGATCCCTCACCAATTTTTTCGTGACGGTCCTTATGGCTAGAGAAAGGATTTTTACTGTCATTGATATGAATCGCATATAATCGGTCCAAACCTACGATTCGATCGAATTCCTCGAGGACGCCGTCGAGATCGCCAACTATGTCGTATCCTGCATCGTAAACATGACAAGTGTCCAGACAAACACCCAGTTTATCATTAAGATGTACACCATCGATGATTGCTTTCAGTTCTTCGAACCTGCTGCCGACTTCACTCCCCTTACCGGACATCGTTTCAAGCAGAATTTTTGTCGTCATTTCAGGCTTCAGAACAGTATTGAGAAGCTCAATTATTTTTGTGATCCCCTCCTCAATGCCTTGACCGACATGGCTTCCAGGATGAAAATTATATAGGTTGCCCGGGAGCATTTCCATTTTTTCCAGGTCTTCTCTCATTGCCAAATGTGCAAAAGCTCTAACTTTTTCGTCAGCTGAACAGGGATTCAGGGTATAAGGTGCATGAGCGAGCAATGGCGCGAAATTGTGATTTTTCATCAATTCTAAAAGTGCGTTCACATCCTCAATGGATACAGCTTTAGAGCTGCCTCCTCTAGGATTTCTCGTGAAAAATTGAAATGTGTCCGCACCTATAGACAATGCTTCTTTGCCCATACTCAAATAACCTTTGCTTACTGAAAGGTGACAACCGATTTTTAACATTTATGACCTCCTCGGAAACATATATTATATTTGACGTATAATGGTTTTTATTGTATAAATGATTTATACTTAAAGTGGGTGATTTCAATGAGTAAAAAACAAAATTCATGGTTTAGACTGGATAATGCCGGAAAGCTCTATCCTTCCATAGCAACCTCAAGGGTCTCAACTGTATATAGAATCACTGCCGTCCTAAAAATAACGGTTGAACCGAAGTTGCTTCAAGAAGCGCTCAACGCGACAGCCAAGAACTTTCCACTCTTCAACGTGAAACTCAGAAGAGGGGTTTTTTGGTTTTATTTTGAGCATACCGATGAAGTTCCAACAGTTCATAGAGATAGGTACTTCCCTTGCACCACAACAAGCATCAAAGGCAGTCAGCCTATGCCCTATAAAGTCATGTACTACAATAATAGAATCCATCTTGAAATGTCACATGCCATTGCAGATGGCGGTGGTGGACTAGCTTTCCTTAAAGACCTGATTTCCAACTATTATGATGTCATGCGAAACATAGAACCAACATTGAATCCAGTACCAGACTCTGCATCTGAAGATGCCTTTCAAAAGTATTTTCAAAAAAGAATCCCCAATCCTCCGAAAGTGGAGAAAGCCTATCATTTTCCTTTCAAACTGATTGAGAAAGGAGAATATAGGGTCACTGATGGAATTTTATATGCAGATGAACTCAAAGCTCTATCAAAGAAATATGACACCACACAGACAAAGATTCTCCTATGTCTTTATTTTGAAGCCATTCAGGAATATATCGAAGAAAACAGGATTAAAGTAAACAAACCTGTCATCATAAACACACCGGTCAATCTTAGGTCACTATTTCCTTCAGAGACACTTCGCAACTTCTTCATCAGTATAACACCAGGCATAGATTTACGTCTTGGCCATTATACGCGTGATGAATTGCTTGGTTATCTCGATCATTATTTTGCGCTCTGCTTGAACGAGAAATTTCTTAAGCGTTATATCGCCAGAAACATTCGAAATGAAATGTTTTGGCATATCAGGTTGATTCCACTGGTCCTTAAAAACTTGATTATTCCCATCGTATACAATTATTATGGTGAGAGCAGTTATACGAGCAGTATATCCAACTTAGGCCCAATTAAAATCTCTGAACCTTATGGAGAGATCATCGAACGCCTCGCCGTTCTACCACCACCAAGCGAAGGCAACATCATCAAGGGTGTTGTGGCGAATTATGGAAATTTGACCACTATCACCTTCGGCAGTCTAACAGACAATCATATCATAGAGAAGAAGTTTTTTGAAAAACTCAGAAAAGAAGGTCTGAAAGTCAAAATAGAAACCAACTATTCAAAGTAAGGAGGTCACTATGGCTTACTGCAGCCAGTGCGGCGTGGAGCTCGAAGAAAGCGTAACGGAATGTCCACTTTGTAATTATAAAGTTCCTGAAGATTTGGTCAAATCCGATACACAAAACAGTGCTTTTCCCGACGCCATAAATGCCTACGAACGACAAAGTTATGTCACTAGGAACAAAATACTTTACACCTATTCCATGATAGTCATCGCTGGAGCTCTCATAGCGTTGACTTTGAACTTCATCACCAGTTCATCAACCGATTTGTTCAAATATATAATGGTGTGTTTGATCACATCTGTCATTATCCTATTTTTGTTGCTTGGATATATAAAACGAATCGAACGGATCATCGTCGGTCTGGGAATAACGGCACTCATCATGAGTATGGTCCTTGATGGTATCGACGGCAAATTACTTTGGTCGATTTATTATGCCCTTCCAATGATTTTTTTCTCGACCTTGGTTGCTTTCTTTGTAGCCAGTAAATATTCAAAAAGTGCATATACCAATCACTTTATATTCATACCAGTCTACATTTGTATTGCACTTGCCATCATATTGCCTGTCATCGAACTTGTAATAGCATTCAACATCAGACATCGATTCTATTTGAGTTGGTCGATTATTTCAACAATCTCCTTATTGGCCTTTTCAGGTATAGTCGCTGGATTATACTATAAAATGCCCGCTTACATCAAAGAACGCTTACTCAGATTGTTCCACGTGTGACTATTTACCAATAACGATAACCCTTTGAATATAGACACTGGTTTATTATACCACATGTCGATTCAAAGGGTGTTTTATTGTGAAAATCGTTCCTTCACCTAAAGTGGACTGAACCTCGATTTCGGCACCAAGTCTTGCCAAATTCTCCTTTACCACATACAATCCGAGACCTTGACCACTGGTCTTCATGGCATTTTCACCTCTAAAATAGGCTTCGAACAATTTTTGAAGATCCCTCTCTGAAATTCCGCATCCCGTATCTGAGATTCTTATCAAAGCATGATCACCGCTTACAGAGTATTCAACGAGTACTGATCCTCCAGGTTCAGTGAATTTGTAGGCATTGGTGAGTAGATTGTACATCACTTGACTCATCAACAACTCATCGGTTGTAGTCATGAGTTTTCCGCTCCCACTCACTTCAATTGCAATATTCTTGTTCTTGAACTGCAGACCAATCCCTTTGATCACTTTATCCAGTAGATGTGACAAATCAGTCGTCTCAAGATTGACGATCAAATCTCTACCACCCATTTCGAGCATATTGTTCATATCAGAAAGAATGGACGTGATATGATCGATTTGGTTGTGACAGATTTCATAATTCTCATGTGTCTTTTCAACAATTCCATCCTCAAACCCTTCAATATGGTTCTTGAGTATGGTCATCGGAGTTCTCACCTGATGTACAATTTCGTCCATGACCTGTTTTCTTCCCAGTTGTTTAAGTTTCAATCGTCTTTCAAGTTCTAAAAGTCTTTCCTGGATGGTTCTTATTTCAGCAATTTTTGAGATCTTCACTTCCACGGTTTCGTTCAAATCGAGATTCTGGGCTTGACTCGCGGTAAGAATCAATGCCTTCGAAGTCTTTTTGCTGACAAAAAGTCCTAAAAGTATTGCCAGTGCAACCACAACTCCTATTGCGATAAGGCTGTTACGCCATAGATTCAATTTAAACAGCCTTCCAGTGACAGTATTTTCAAGTGATGAATATCTGACCACTTCCAAGTACCCCATTGTCTGTCCCTCATCTTCAATTTTTATGATGTCCGTTTCTTCTCCATCAGTACCCATCATGTAATCCATCATCCGGCTACCCATCATTCGATTCGAAGGTGGCGTATTGTCGTTGTTTGGATCCATAACACTGACAAGGAGATTCCCTTTTGAGTCAAACAGACGAATTGTTGTGATTGGTTCCTGCAAATGCGTTTCAAAATCTAGCCTAAGCTGCCTGACGGAATAATTATCACTACCAAGTGCTGCCCTTGAATCAGATTCAATCTGTCCAAGATGTGTATTATAATTATCTGTAAGGTAACTTGTAAACGATTGGTCTGTAAGAGTTCCAAGTATCACGGTATTGATCATCACTGCCAAAATAGCCATGAGAACCAATACGAGCAGCCATTGTCTTCTGATTGTCATTCGCTCTCACCACCAAATCTATATCCTGCTCCGTATTTGGTGACCAACAAATCAGGATTCTTGGGGTCATTTTCGATTTTTTGCCTCAATCTCTTGATATAACTGTCCACACTTCTGTCGTAACCCTCATAAGCTTCTCCATATGCCTGCTCTATGATTTGTTCTCGAGTGAGCACTTGTCCTGTATGTTTGAGAAAGGTCAATAAAAGTTTGTATTCAGCTGTGGTCAAATCAATTGCCTCACCATCTTTGTATGCCGTCATTGCCTTTTGATCCAATTTGATGTTCTTATAGACGAGCAATTGTGATCCTCCAGCTGTAGGGTTCACACGTTTAAGTACGGCATGAATTCTACGCATCAATTCTCTGGTACTGAAAGGTTTGATGACATAATCGTCCGCACCGAGATCAAAACCTCTGATTTTATCGCTTTCATCCAACCTGGCCGTCAACATGATCACAGGAACGTTTGAAAACTGTCTTATATTTTCAAGGACTTCAAAACCATCTATTCCGGGCATCATGACATCGAGCACGATCAGATCATATATACTTTGTCCAAAAAGCTCAAGAGCTTCAATGCCGTTTGAAGCCACAACACACCCATAACCCTCATTCTCAATATATTTTGAAACCACATCACTTATGGATTTCTGGTCTTCAACCACTAAAATTGTATTCATTTGAGTTACCTCCGTATGATATGATTTTATCATATTTTTATGACTCAAATATGACTAAAAATGTTATACTATTATCGTAATCGGAACTTCGGATTTTTAGTAACAGCGCTAAGACTAAGAAGCACTTGTGCCGGCAAGTAAAAGAACCACATGGACACTCTCGTAAATTCATAAAACAGGTTTGAAATCCCATAGTTTGGCAATATATTGAAGAACAACACATTGATGTCACAAATCAGAAAAAGGATAAATCCGATTTTGAACAACATAAGTGACCGCCGTTCTTTGGTTTGGACTATTATCAAGGTCCATAAATTCATCAAAAAGAGCAACCCATACAAAAGTACTGCAGTTATGATCACGGTGCCTTTCCAGATCAACACTGAACTCAATACTATTGTCACAGTCGTAACTATGTAAATCCTATAACGGCTTTTGATTTGTCCATATAGTGAGATCCTGTAAGCATAAAGCACTTGTACAAGGATAAATACGACTACTCCGACAGTCAACAGATCTGTGAACAATAATATCGCATCCGCAAAAAAAGTCACAGCAATAACACTGATCATCAATAAGTGATCAAATCCCGATGACTTACGATTGAATGTCAACAGCAAATACATAAAGCATATAAACACTGAAGACAATTTAATGCCATTAGACCAATCAGCAGTCAAATAATTCCAAGCATCACTGGATACTATCACCATATAAATTATGCCTTGAATCAACAGAAAAATTTTCACAGCACACCTCGTTTTCTTTTTGTCCTTATACCCATTATTTAAAGAAGTTTTCAAAACGTAAGAGGAGGCTAAATGAAACTCGATATCAAAAAAACATTTATTCTAGGTTTGGGATTTTTTGCAGTTAGTCTGGTTTGGCCGCTTTACAATATCTATGTCCCTATTTTTCTCAGAGATTTTCTTGACAGCCAATTTCAAATCAATGCAATCATGACACTGGACAATGTGCTGGCTGTAAGTTTGATTCCCTTCATTGCTTCACTCAGTGACAGGACGCAGACTAGGTTTGGAAGAAGAATGCCCTATTTGATGATTGGTATTCCACTCTCTGCCATAGCCTTTATTATGCTTCCAAATTACAGTGGTTTTCTCAGTTTCATGTTGATCATCACAGTCCTCAACTTTTCAATGGCCATCTATAGAGCTCCGACTGTAGCCTTGATGCCTGATATCACACCAGCTCCTCTCAGAAGCCAGGCCAACGGTATCATCAACTTCATGGGTGGACTCGCATCGGTATTTGTATTGATCGGAGGATCCTTTCTCTACAAGACAAATAAAAACTTACCATTCGTATTGACCGCAGTCTTAATGTTGTTTGCTCTTGCTATGTTGATCCGGTTTATAAAAGAACCAAAAGTAGGTGTGGAAGCCAAAGAAGATCGAGTGAACCTAAGGGCATCCATTCAAGAGATTATTGTGGATTCAGACAAATCAACAGCATTCATACTTCTGGCAATATTTTTCTGGTTTGTCGGATATCAAGGTGTCGAGGCGACTTTCAGCAATTATTGCGTACAATTTCTGGGTCTCGAAGTGACGGATGCCTCATTGATTCTCGGTTTTTTTGCCCTTTCATTTCTGGCATTTGCCATTCCGGCTGGGTTCATCGGCACAAAATTCGGAAAGAGAAAAACCATATTGGTCGGCCTTATTGGGGATACGCTAGTCTTTCTTTCCCTATTCACGATTGGAACAATATTTCCATATAATCAGATCATCATGATGATATTGATGCTCATAGGTGGATTCTTCTGGGCTCTCATCAATATCAACTCCTATCCTATGGTAGTTGAAAGAACCACAGAAACTAAAATCGGCACTTACACAGGACTTTATTATTTTGCATCATCGCTTGCTGCAATATCGGGCCCACTGTTTATCGGTGCATTCGTGGATCTCATCGGTTTCAAATCCATGTTTATCATCACTGCAGTATCCTATTTTATAGCGTTCTTATTCATCAGTAAGACGAGCAAGATTGCTTCAAGTGTCAAATAATATCAGAAAGCTCCAATCTCATTCGCCATTGTTGAGATTGGAGCCTTTTTTAGTTGAATATCATTTGGATCATAATCATATATATTGCAGTTCCGCCCAATATACTTAAGAGATTGTTCCGTTTCCACAGATGAAGTATCGCAGTCAATCCCATAGCTAGCGCAACGGGCAGACTCGCCCTGAAAGCCAAAAAATCGACTCCTTTTATGCTGTAAACAATAAGCATTCCCATCACAGAAGGAGGCAAATACTTTCCTGCATATTCAACCCACTTTGGTGTTTGGACTGATCCGCCGAACAAAACAAAAGGAGCCAGTCTGACAAAATAGGTCACAAGAGCCATTGTGATAATAGATGCCCAAATCATTGGTCAGCCCCCTCTCTCTTAATAATCAATGGTTTTAAAAAAAGTAGTCCAATGAGCATCAATGCCATTGATGGAATAATCAAACTCCCCTCACCGAACAACACCAGCGAGATAGCTGATGCCGCCAAGCCCAACAATGCAGGAATATGTGTTTTAAATGCCAACCACTGTTCTATAAAAATGACGATGAAAAGTGCTGTCAAAGCAAATTCAATACCCGCGGTATTGAAAGTGATCAACGTCCCAAGAAATACTCCAATAATAGTGCCGGTGATCCAGTAAATCTGATTTAAGAGAGATACGGCGAAAAACAACGATTCCTTCGATATCTCATTTTGAATGGCGAGTCCACATAGAAGAGAATAAGTTTCATCCGTCAAAGCGAATATCATATATTGTTTTTTAGGTCCAAAAGTTTTGAACAAATCAATAAAGGACAAACCGTAAAAAAGATGTCTGATGTTGACAAAAAGTGTCATGAGTCCCACTTGTACGAGTCCTACAGGATTGAGCAAAAGTCCAATAGCTACGAATTGCATGGCACCGGCATAAACGAACACACTCATTCCAATAGCAACCCATATGCTTAGTCCTGATTTTATGACAAGAAGACCAAATGGGATCCCTACCGAAATGTATCCAAGCATAACCGGTATGGTCATAGGAAATGCGATTTTCAATGTTTTTTTCATATGTCGACCTCTGTTCTCAATATTATTTGGCAGTTTACAATCTTTCACTATTTCATTATAATTCATTTATACATTGATCTATTTGGAGGGACCCAATGAAGCTACTCTATAAAGACCTTGGAATTGTCAAATACAAACAAGCCTATGATTTACAAGAAAAATATGTCGAAATGGTCCAAAACGGCTCTCCAGATACACTTGTTTTACTGGAACACCCAAAAGTCATCACTCTTGGAATCAATGCGGATGTATCCAATATTCTCATGGATACAGACGAATTGATCGCAAATGGATTTGAGATCATGAATATCAGAAGAGGCGGAGACGTCACTTATCACGGACCTGGGCAATTGGTTGTCTATACTATTTTCAATATCAAGAAAAATCATGGTGGCAGCATCAAGAAATTTGTTCACGCACTGGAACAGATCATCATCGATCTACTGATTGAGGAGTATGGCATCGAGGCCAATAGAGACCCCATCAACTCAGGAGTTTTTATTGGACTTTCAAAGATAGCTGCTATTGGTCTATCTGTTCATCGTGGTGTGACCATGCATGGGTTTGCACTAAATGTCAATACTGACCTCAGTGACTTCAAAACCATAGTTCCATGCGGACTGACATCTAGAGATGTCACTTCAATGGAGGCAATTCTCGGCCAGAGTCAAAATATGGTGCATGTCAAAAAAAGCGTTTTAAATCGGTTCGCTCAAACTTTTGGGTTCACTTCAATTGAAACTTGAAAGCTGGAATCTTCAGACTTGGGTCAATGGTTGAACTTACTTCACTTTCGTGAATTCATATAATTGACTATACCTCCAAGAACAATCAGAACACCACCAAATAGTGATAAGACATCCGGCAGTTCAAACCATACCACCAAACCGATCATAAATGAAAAAATAATATCTGAATAGCTGTAGATGGAAAGTTCAGATGCGGGTGCATACTGATAGGCATTGGTCATAAAAAGCTGCGCTATAAGTGCTGAAACTCCAATCCCCAACAAAGACATCAATTCGGTGACATCTGGCACTACAAAACCTTCGATTACCATGAACGGCAATAATACAACACTTGAAAACAAGCAAAAATAAAATACGATCAAAATCGGTGGGTCGTATGCTGTCAATTTTCTAATCACAGTATATGCAGCACCTGCAAATGCGGCAGATAAAAGTCCCAATACACCAGGTAACAGAGAATAATCAAGACTTGGCCTAACAACAAATAGTGCACCTACTATAGCAATCAGCAATGCGACTTTCTGTGGTCGGTTAACTTTTTCCTTTAAAAAAAATACTGCAAATACCATGACGAAAAACGGTGATAATTTGTTTAAAATGACAGCATTGGCAAGTGGCAATCTCTCCAGAGCGGCATAGTAGAGTCCCACCCCGATCAGTCCGAATAGTGATCTGAGAAACATTAAAGTCGGTTTTTGAGGTTTTAAGTTGATCTTTTTTCTATACACGGTAAACGAAACCGCAATAAGTCCTACCATATTTCTAAAAAACATTTTCTCAGTAAGCGGTAATTCTGGCACACTTTTCACAAAAGCAGCCATAATTGAAAAAAATAATGCTGAGAGCAATATATATATTATGCCTTTTTTCTTCATTGATTTCCATCCTGTGAGTTTATTGTTTGCCTTAACCATTGTTCCTTGTCACTTATATCACTGTGTATGAATTCGTAAGCGGATTCAATGGCTGCGATGACCACTTTAGCTTCCGGAAATGCATTAATGTTGAAATTCTTGTAATAAAGGTACATTTCAAGACCTCCAAATTCATTGGGCAAATAATACTTCAGATTAAGTCTCACCGCTCCCGCATGCTCATAGAACGAAATTCTTCTCACCTGATTCTCATTAGCCTCCTCAGGAATCTCAACCTCAAGAAGCATTCCAATATAACTGTCATAGAAACTGCCCATTTTCTCAAAGAATTTTGATCCATAGCCTTTTCCTTGAAACTCTGGATGAATGACTATGAAATCAAGCCACAGTATACTAAGTTTTCTGATAGTATATAAAAACGCATATCCTACCTCAATTCCAGTTTCGCTCAACGCAATTAAGAGTTTGTAGTCACCTGTCTCAAACAATCTGATAAAGACATCTATAGCTTTACGTTCACCTTCGGGAAATTCTTCTATGATACTGTCATAGAGCCTGATTAGATCGGGTAATCCACCTTCTATGATCGTGAGTTCTTCCATAATATGCATTTGTCATACCCCCTGTAGAATGATTTTATCAGAAAAAAACAGGATTGACTATTGTCAATCCTGCCATCCCTCTCTTAAGCGCCTAAATAAGCTTTTTTCACATTTTCATTCTCGAGGAGTTCTTTACCTTTTCCTTCAAGAACTATTTTTCCAACTTCCATTACATAACCGTAGTCCGCTATTTCAAGTGCGACTTTGGCGTTTTGCTCAATCAACATGATTGTAACACCAAGTTTGTTGATTTTCTTTATGATCTCAAAAATGTCTTTGACAATGAGAGGTGCAAGCCCAAGTGACGGTTCATCCATTAGAAGTACCTCAGGTTTACTCATAAGAGCTCTGCCAACTGCCAACATCTGTTGCTCACCACCGGACATGGTACCCGCCTTTTGCTTTTTTCTTTCAAGCAATCGAGGAAAAAGTTCATAGACCCATTCCATATCCTTTTGCACTTCATCGGAAAACTTTCTGGAATATGATCCTAAAATCAGATTTTCCTCAACCGTAAGATTCGTAAATACTCTTCTGCCTTCAGGAACCAGGACCAATCCGTTTTTAACGAGATTCTGAGTTTTTTCAAAAGTGATGTCCTTATCTTTATAAAATATAGTACCCGATTTAGGCTTTTCAAGAGTCATAATCGCACGAAGTGTTGTACTTTTTCCTGCGCCGTTCGCTCCAATCAGACTAATGATCTTTCCTTTTGGTACTTCGAGTGAAATGCCTTTGATGGCATGTATTCCACCGTAATATACATTTAGATCGTTAATTTTTATCATTCGTCCACCCCTAAATAAGCCTCTATAACTTTTGGGTTGTTCTGCACTTCAGATGCACTACCTTCGGCAATATTGACTCCGTAATCCAGTACATAAATTTTCTCGCAGACTCCCATGATGACTTGCATGTGATGTTCAATCATCAATATCGACACTTTAAACTTCTTACGAATCTCTTTAACAAATTCCATAAGCTCAATGGATTCTTGAGGATTCATTCCAGCCGCCGGCTCGTCAAGCAATAGAAGCCTAGGCTCGGTAGCGAGCGCTCTTGCGATTTCAAGCTTTCTTTGCTTACCGTATGGCAGAGAACTGGCCCTGTCATCTTTATATTCCAATAATCCGACATCATTCAGTAAATCAAGTGACTTTTGGATGACAGCACTCTCTTTTTTTGTATAATCAGGCAACCTGATCACTGCTGAGAAGATATTGGAATCCAGTCTTAAATGATGTGCGATAATGACATTGTCAAGGACTGTCAAATCCTTGAATAATCTTATGTTTTGGAATGTACGTGCTATGCCACTCTTTGTGATCAAATGTGGTTTGAGCTTTTTAATGGAATTTCCATCAAATAATATATCGCCTTCAGTTGGAGTATAAACTCCCGTGATCATGTTGAACACGGTTGTTTTTCCAGCGCCATTCGGACCAATCAAACCAACGATGCTATCTTCAGCTATATCCAAATTGAGTCCTGAAACTGCAGTTAGGCCACCAAATCTCATGGTGATATTCTCGGTCTTTAAAATACTCATGATTTGGCCCCCTTCTTGATTTTATTTCTATAAAATTTACCCATGGAGTCAAGGGTGATTTCATCCCGTCCCATAAGTCCATTTTGATAGAACAATACAACCAACATGAGGAGTATTGAAAAGAGTACCATTCTCATTCCGGGAACACTTTCAATTACCATGAAGCCGAGGTTGATTGTTCCATCCAGGAAACGCAATACTTCCATGGCTACTGTGACTACCACAGCGGAAATTACAGTACCAGTTATACTACCAATACCACCTAAAACAACAATCAACAGAACGTTGAAAGTCATCAGGAATCTGAACATCAACGGATCTATGGTTCCCATAAGGTGTGCCAATAGTGCACCACCGATTCCAGCGAAAAATGACCCGATTGTAAATGCTAGAAGTTTATGTTTAAACAGGTCTATCCCCATGGATTCAGCAGCTACCTCATCCTCCCTGATAGCCATAAATGCCTTTCCATAACTACTGCGTCTAAGTGAGAACATGAAAATGATAGTGAGAATCGCAATGCCCCAACTATATGGCACATTCGTATAACGCGTCAATCCTTTAAGTCCAAGTGCTCCATTTGTAAGTGACATGGTATTCGTAAAGATTACTCTGATGATTTCACTGAATCCCAATGTCGCGATAGCAAGATAATCGTCCCTTAGTCTGAGTATTGGTGCTGCAATCAATGCTCCTAGAACAGCAGCGACAAGTCCACCAATCAGCATGGCAGGTAAAAAAGGAAGTTCTACATTCGCAAGCCAAGGTACTATAGGCTTAACGAAAAAATTCGATTGTTTTTGCGCAACAGACATAGTAAGAAGTGCACTGGTATATGCTCCTATTGCCATGAATCCCGCATGTCCAAGCGAAAATAGACCGGCAAATCCATTGATGAGATTAAGACTTAATCCCAACACGACATATATTCCAGCCAAATTTAAAATTCTCAGCTGATAATTCCCAAGTGTGAAATTCAGTATGGCTAGAATTAAAACCACAAGTATAATCAACCCTATTCTGATCTTATTTTCTTTTTTCATCTCATCACACCTTCTCTGCCAAATTTTCGCCCAAAAGTCCAGAAGGTTTTATGAGCAGAATTACAATGAGGATGATAAATGCAAATGCATCTCTGTATCCGGTCATTGAAGGTAAAAACGCAATCAACATAATTTCCGACATACCAAGCAAGAATCCACCTACCACTGCACCTTTAATATTACCAATACCTCCGATAACAGCTGCAATAAATGCTTTAAGTCCAGGCATAAGTCCCATTAGTGGAATCAGATTTGGGTACTTGATGCCCCACATCATACCACCAAGTGCTGCAAGCACAGAACCCATAAAGAAAGTAATGGAAATAATTGTATCCACATTGATTCCCATTAGCCTGGCAGCTTCATAATCTCTGGAAACAGCACGCATAGCCATGCCTGTTTTTGTTTTATTGACAATATAAAGTAATATTACAAGTGCGGCCATTGTGATTCCTGGTATGAAAAAATTCGCAACCGGAATCGAGACGGTATTGATATACACCACTTTATTGAAAAATTCTGGAATTGGAAATGCTTTTGGTCTACCACCAAAAATTACGATGGCAAGATTCTGAATCAAGTAGGATGCCCCAATAGCTGAAATCATGACAGAAATTTTTGGTGAATTTCTGAGAGACCTATATGCAAGTCTTTCGACCAAGATCCCAAATGCTCCTGTCAAAAGAATGGCAACTACAAAAGCCACCCACCAAGGCATTAAAAATAGTGTTACACTGTAGAAAATGATATAAGTTGAGATCATGAAAATATCACCATGAGCAAAGTTGATCAGTCTTAAAATACCATAAACCATGGTATAACCGATTGCAATCAAGGCATATAAACTGCCAAGTGCAAGTCCATTGCTAAGGTGCTGCATAAAAGTATTAAGTGACATATGAGTCCTCCAAATTAATTAAAAAAGGTACAGACACTTCATCTGCACCTTTTTTTAATCCACTGAATATTACTGAGGTGAAATAGTTGTCAAATATGTGAATTCCCCATTTTTAACTGTTTTGATGACTGCATTCTTCACAGCGTCACCATTTGCATCTAGTGTTACAACTCCAGCTGCACCATCAAAACCTTCAGTTGCAGCAAGTGCTTCTTTAATCGCTTCAGGATCTGCACTGCCAGCTCTTTCGATTGCATCTATTAGCAAGATATATGCATCATAAGCAAGCGCTGTAACTGAAGCAGGCTCTTTGTCATATTTTTCTCTGTAAGCATTGATGAACACTTCGGATTCTGGTGTCAAAGGAACTTGTGAATCGAAGAATGTAGAGAATACAGCTCCATCAACAGCATCGCCACCGATATCTATGAACTCAGGAGTTTCCCAAGTGTCCGCACCAAGGAAAGGTGCTTTGATATCAAGTTCTTTTGCTTGTTTGATCAACATCGCTGATTCAGAGTAGTTACCAGGAGCAAATATCGCATCTGGATTGAGTTGTTTGATATTAGTAAGTTGAGCCGTAAAGTCCTGATCGCCTGTGTTGTAATTGGCAATATAAAGAATTGAATCCGGATCGCCAGTCAATCTTACAAATTCATCAGTAAAGAACTTAACAAGACCTACAGAGTAGTCATTTGAAATTTCCTGAACAATCGCCACCTTGGTTGCCCCGAGTTCAGTAAATGCGTAGTTCGCCATAACGACACCTTGGAAAGAGTCAATGAATGTGACTCTGAAATAGTAATCATTTCCAAGTGTTACAAGCGGATTGGTACATGATGTTCCAACTGCTGGTATACCAGCTTCCATTACAATTGGACCGGCAGCCATTGAGAATGAAGATCCCCATGAACCGATGATTGCATTGACTTTGTCTTGATCTACAAGTTTGGTTGCAGCATTTGCAGCTTCAACTTTGTCAGATTTGTTGTCAACTATAACGAGTTCGATTTTCTTACCAAGTACTTCTGGATAAAGTTCTTGGGCAAGTTCGATACCTTCGATTTCCATTGCTCCACCAGCTGCATTCGCACCTGTCAATGGCTCAAACACTCCAAACTTTATTACATCGCTGTCCGCAGCATTCCCATTATCCGAAGATTGACATGCAGTCAACGGAATAGATAAGATCAATACGAGAACTAAAAGTAGTGCAATCCTTTTCATAAAAATCCCCCTTAAATCAATTTTATATTTTTGTTCATACTCATGTTAAATTTTATTAACATTACTCATTATAATACCACCATCGTAGTTAAAATCAATAGTATTGTTTTTTTTATACGCAAAAATAAAACTGTTCGTGTGATTTCAAGGCTTATAAATTTAAAAAAAATAGACAAGTCTAATGAAAAACTTGTCAATAAGTATACATAATTTAGTTTATTGATTTTTTATGGATATGTTCAGTGCGCTTAAATGCTCCATAACAGGTTTAACATCATGTTCGCTGAGCCAAACCATTTCCTGTTTTCTGCTTTTGGCTTTTCTGAACACCAAATATGGTCGCCCTTTAGCTCTTAGTACGTCAAAGTATTCAATTGTGCTGATTCGTGTATACCATGCTTTACCTAGAGAATCCTTTGTGATCAATGTATCTCCTAATTGAATGATGGTCCAGATGATACCCATTTCAACAGACATGATAAAGATCAGTATCTTATTCAGTATATTTTTCTCAAAAATTAATCCGGATACCATAATTACAATTGGCACAAGTAGTAACAATACATAAAAAAGGTGCTTGTGCTTTTTTTCTTCTTTGATCCGATATCTAATATCTTCCTTGTTGAGGATTCTTCTACGCAAATCACTAAATAAGACCATTGAACATAAAAATACCAACAAACTGTAGTTGAAAACATTGCTATACATTATTAATCCTCCATTTTATACTCAGATTTGAGCAAACCGTAGAGCACTCGATCTTTCCACTCTTGATTCACAGATTGATGCTCCTTTAACTCAGCTTCCTTCCGAAACCCCAGTTTGATCATGATGCGTTCAGACGCGACATTTTCTTTGACACACCCGGTCGTAATCTTCCATGCATCAAGTTCATTGAAGGCAAAATCAACACATTTTTTTGCTGCTTCCGACGTCATCCCCTGTCCCCAAAATTCTCTTTTCGTAAAATAACCCAGTTCAAGTAATTTTCCTGACGAATTTTCATCCAGTACTGTGAATCCGATTTCTCCAATATATTTTGAGGTTTCTCTCTCGATAATCGCAAAAAAATAATGCTTGCGGTTTGGTTTCCCAATGTCACGCATTGAGACTTCCAAATTATCCTCAGCCCCTTTGGGGTCCACCACAAATAAATCCATGATGAATCGCATTTCAAATGGTCTTGATATCAGATCAAACAGATTGTCCAAATCTTCTTCAATATGGTCTCTAATGAGTAACCTCTTTGTCTCAAGTATAATCATTTTATGCACCTCATGCTATTATACCATGGATGTATAATAAGAAAAAAGAGTTTATCCCATAATCGAACCGGGATAAACTCTTTGGACCAGGAATTGTAAGCAATCCCTGAAACATTTAATTATTCAACGATAGATGCACCACTGAAGTCTACAGTTCCAAGTACAGATCTGTCCCATCCTACTACAACGTCAGAAACTAACATTGTATCAGAATAGTGATAAACAGGTACGATTGGAAGTGCATTCATCAAAATATCTTGCGCATCGTATAGTGCTTCAAAGTGCTCAGCGCCTCTAGTTTGAGAAGAAAGAGACAATAATCTGTCGTATTCAGCATCGCTGAACTTAGGATCATTGTAAGCGTTGCCAGTTGTAAAGATACTTAAAAGACCACTTGGATCCATAAAGTCTGTCAACCAACCACCACGAGCTAGCTCGTAATCGCCAACTTTTCTAGTGTCTTGGAATACTGCCCATTCTTGATTCTCAAGAGAAGCATTAAGGCCAAGATTTGTTTTCAACATTTCTTGAATAATTTCAGCTACCATTTGGTGGCCTTCAGAAGTGTTGTACATGATAGTAAACTCAGGGAAGCCAGCGCCTCCTGGGAATCCAGCTTCAGCTAAAAGCGCTTGAGCTTCTTCAACTTTGCTGTCATCTGTAGCTAAACCGTAAGTTCCAGCAGTTTCAAAGAAGTCATTGCCTTTGTCATCAAGGAATCCAGGTGGTACAAATCCAGCTGCTGGAACTTGACCAGCACCAAGAGTATCAGTGATCAATTCTCTGTCGATAGCCATGTTGATTGCTTTTCTTACAAGAGGATCTGCCCAGAGTTCGAGGTTCATATTGAAGTTGTAGTAGTAAGTTCCAAGTAATGGGAATACATAGAATTCTGGATCTTCTGCAATCAATCTTGGAACTTCAGCAGTAGGAACTGAAGGAATAAACTGTAACTCACCGCTTTGGAAAGCTTGGTAAGCAGTTGATTCTTCATCGATAAATACTGCATCGATTTTGTCAAGCATTACGTTTTCAGCATTCCAGTACTCTGGATTTTTCTCAAGTACAAGACCTTGACCGATTGTGTATGAAGTCAAAACAAAAGGTCCGTTAGATACTGCAGTTGCAGGATCTTTTGCCCATGCGCCATCAGCTTTTGCTTCTACAGCAGATTGCTTAACAGGCATGAAGTGGTAGAAAGAAAGTAAACTTAAGATGTAGTCTGTAGGATTGTTCAATTTGACTTCAAGTGTATAATCGTCAAGAGCAGTTACACCAACATCATCAAGAGAACCTTCTCCAAAAGCCGCATCAGCAGCACCAACTACATTTGTATATTCCCAAATCCATGAATATTCAGATGCTGTAGCTGGATCCATTCCACGTTTCCAAGAATAAACGAAATCGTGAGCAGTTAGTGGAGATCCATCAGACCAATTTGACTCTCTCAAATTGAAAGTGATTGTCAAACCATCTTCAGATACATCCCAAGATTCAGCGATACCAGGATAAACGATACCACTTTTTTCTCTTGTCAATGCTTCAAATGTTTGATTGATTACGTCACCACCATCGCTTGCACCGTTAAGTGTAGGATCGATGGTTTTAGGGTCAGCACCAACGTTCCACAATAAAACTTGAGGAGTTGCAGGTGTCTCTGTTGGAGCAGGTGTCTCTGTTGGAGCTGGAGTTTCAGCAACAGGTGTGGTTGGTTCTGGATCTTTCGCACCACACGCTGCCAACAGTGAAGTCATCATGACCAACACCAAGAGTAGCGATAAAAATCTTTTCATATTTTCCTCCTTCTTACATTAGGTTTATATTAATTGCCACCATTGGCGACAAATAATAACATCTGGTACTTACAATCCATTGATTTCTTCGACTATGTGACACGCTGCGAAATGATTTGGCATAACTTCTCTTAACTCAGGTGTCTCAACTTTGCATCTATCGACAGCGTATCTGCACCTTGTGCTAAAGCGGCATCCAGGCTTAGGATTGATCGGGCTTTTGACATCGCCTTGAAGTATGATTCTACCTTCTTTTTTTACACCTGGATCAGGAATCGGTATGGACGATAATAATGCTTTAGTATAAGGATGTAACGGCTTATCGTACAATTCTTCACTTGCTGCGACTTCCATCATATGTCCCAAATACATAACTCCGATTCTGTCAGAAATATGTTTTACCATGGAAAGGTCATGGGCAATAAATAGATAAGTTAAACCTAGTTCATTTTGGAGATCTTCAAGCATATTGACCACTTGTGCCTGGATAGAAACGTCCAGTGCGGAAATTGGCTCATCACAAATAATCAATTCAGGTTCGATAGCAAGTGCTCTTGCTATACCGATTCTCTGTCTCTGTCCACCTGAAAATTCATGTGGATATCTATTGGCATGTTCCTTCTTGAGACCAACTGTAGTCAACAGACTATGGATTCTTTCCATGCGTTCTTTGCCTTTGTGACCAGTATGAATATCCATACCTTCTCCGATGATTTCAGCTATGGTCATACGGGTATTTAGCGATGCGTAAGGATCTTGAAAGATCATTTGAATCTTTTTTCTATATTTCAATAATTCCTTATCTGATAATTTGGCGATATCAACACCATCAAATATGATTTCTCCATCTGTAGGCTCATAAAGTCTCACCACACAACGTCCAATGGTTGACTTTCCGCAACCGGATTCGCCAACAAGTCCGAATGTTTCACCTTTGTTAATGAAAAATGAAAGATCATCAACCGCTTTTAAAAGGTTTTTCTCTTTCTGAAACATTGGTGTCTTAACGGGAAAATACTTTTTTAAGTTTCTAACTTCCAATAAAGGTTTTTTTTCAGCCATCTATTTCACATCCTTTTTTATATCCTTCTACCTCCGGCGCATCCTCATGCAACAACCAGCATGCAGAAGTATGCGTTTCATTGATTCGATAAAATGGTGCCATTTCCTCTTTGCAGATTGCCATTGCATGAGGGCATCTCGGCGAGAAAGGACATCCTTTAGGAGGATTCATCAAATCCGGTGGAGAACCTGGAATCGGAATCAATCTTCCTTTGGATTTCGAATGCATTTTAGGAATAGAATTCATCAAGCCTTGTGTATAAGGATGTTGAGGACTGTGGAAAATCTCATCGACAGAACCTTTTTCCATGATCATACCACCATACATGACGACCAAATTGTGGCACGTTTCTGCTATGACACCAAGGTCATGTGTAATAATGATAATGGATGTTTCAATTTCCTTTGATAATTTTATTAATATATCGAGAATCTGTGCTTGAATCGTAACATCAAGTGCCGTTGTCGGTTCATCAGCTATCAGCAATTTTGGATTACATGAAAGTGCAGTTGCGATCATCGCCCTTTGTCTCATTCCACCTGAAAACTCATGTGGGTAAGATCTGATTCTATTTTCAGGCTCAGGGATTCCTACCATATTGAGTTTCTCGATTGCAATAGCTCTTGCTTCAGCTTTACTGACCTTCTGATGTCTTCTGATAACTTCAATCATGAGATTCTCTATGGTGAAAACCGGATTGAGGGATGTCATAGGATCTTGGAAAATCATTGAAATCTCTTTACCTCTGATATTGGACATGACCGCATCCGGTTTATTGGAAATGACCTCACCATCGAAGACGATTTCCCCGCCCGTTATGCGACCTGGATGGTCAATGAGTCCCATTATAGACAGTGCTGTTACACTCTTTCCACTACCGGATTCTCCAACAATACCTAATATGTCACCTTTTTCCATCGAAAAAGAATTGCCTCTAACCGCTTTTACTTCACCCATATGTGTGAAAAAAGAAGTGTTTAAATTTTTTACTTCAAGTATTTTTTTCATGATTCACCCCTACCCTTTTCTCAATCTTGGATCCAATGCATCTCTCAATCCATCGCCTAAAAAGTTAAATGCAAGCATTGTAATTGCAATGGCGAGTGCCGGGAAAAACAATTGGTAAGGATATGTGATCAATCCAGATAACGCATTGTTGGCCAGTGTTCCCCAAGATGCCTGTGGTGCTGAAACACCAAGTCCGATGAAGCTCAAGAAGGCTTCTGTGAATACTGCTGATGGAATCATCATGGTCATTGAAACGATGATTGGTCCGATCGCATTTGGAATCAAGTGTCTTAAAATGATTTTATATTTCGGTACACCTATAACTCTGGCTGCAAGGACAAATTCCTGTTCCTTGAGTGAAAGCATCTGACCACGAACAAGCCTGGCCATGCCAACCCAGTAAACACTACTCAGTGCAATGATAATGTTGGTGAGTCCATCTGATTTTCTGAACCAAACCATCAATAAGATTACATAAAGCATCAATGGGATGGAATTGATGATGTCAACAATTCTCATCATGATATTGTCAACTCGTCCACCTTCAAAACCTGAGATACTGCCATAAATTACTCCAATGAACAAATTAACCATTGTCGCAACTACCGCAATCAATAATGAAATTCTTGCACCATACATAACTCTGGTCAAAACATCCCGACCTAAATCATCTGTACCAAAAGGAAACGATAAATTGAACTTCGTACCTGTGGAATATTTAAAGATTTCTCCTTTATACTCGATTGTAAAATTGTAATCATAACCTTGCTTGTCTTTAAGCGTATTATAGGAAAAATCTAAAGTAACGACTTCCTCTGAATTATCAGCATCTAAAAGATAAGTATATACCTTGTTAATAGGGTCCCTGTGATCCAGTTTCAATTTTCTATCCATTTTCCCGCTATCTAGAACAAGAAACATGTTGTAATCACTGGAGAGATATAGATTGATACCTTCCTCGACTTCAAATATGTCCAGTCTAGGTGGAAGATTTTTGAAATCGTTGCTTTGATCTGAATAACTATATGGTGTCAAATAAGGTCCCAATGTGCCAAATAATACTATAAAAACTATTAGAACTATTCCAATCATTGCCAATCTATGTTTCTTAAGTCTTCTCCAAGCGTCTTGCCAATAAGTCAAACTTGGTCTGGTTATTTCCTCGTCTTCAACATTATTTTCCAAAAATTCAAATCTGTTGTCCTTCATATTGCTATTACTCCTTTCCAAGTCGTATTCTAGGATCGATGAAACCGTAAGCGATGTCTACAAACAATACCATGATAATGTAGAACCCAGCATAGAAAACGGTCATACCCATAATGGTTGTATAATCACGATTGGTAACACTTTCCACGTAATATCTTCCCATTCCAGGAACAGCAAAAATCTTTTCGACAACAAATGAACCTGTCAAGATTGCTGCAATCATCGGTCCAATATAGGTTACAACTGGAATCAATGCATTTTTTACAGCGTGTTTTCCAATGACACTGAATTCTTTTAGGCCATTGGCTCTAGCAGTACGAATATAATCTTGTCTAAGCACTTCAAGCATGCTCGAACGGGTCAAGCGTGCAACGAATGACAAGGAATAGCCGGTAAGTGCGATAACGGGTCCTATATACCCCAATGGTGTAGAGAGTCCAAAAGATGGAATCCAACCCAGCTTACCTGCGAAGAAGTAAATAATCAGAGTGGCAATAACAAAACTTGGCACAGTGACACCAAGTGTCGCCATGAACATGACGAAATAGTCTATAGGTTTGTTCTGTTTAAGTGCCGATATGATCCCGACAGGGATTCCTAGTATGACAATCAGCAAACTCGCCATCAACCCTATTTTTGCGGAAGTTGGAAATCCTGCAACGAGCAAATCGTTGACAGTGGTTCCAATTTTAGAATAAGAAGGTCCTAAATCAAATGTAACAAGACCTTTCATATAGTCAAAATACTGAACATAAAGTGGTGCATCCAAATTGTATTTTTCGTTCAAAGATTTCAAAATCTCATCTGGAACAGGCCTTTCTCTAGTGAACGGACCTCCAGGTATAGAGTGCATCATTGTAAAAGTCAATGTGGCAATAAGCAATATGGTGATAATTGCCGAGATAACCCTTTTCAAATAATATGATCCCACGTGTTTCTCCTTTCGTACATCCCAAAATGTTTGATATTATACTTATGTCATATCGGTTATGTCTTGACCATATTCTTCCCCCTCATAACGCAGCCCTCCCCCTTTTGAAAGAGCATTATTGCCTTATTCGGTACTGATAATTTATCTGTAATAGACGTTCCAAATGTTACGCCTTCTTAATTATAGCACCGTTCATATTATTAATATATATTAATATTGCCGAATTTTCAAACTTTTCTGCAAGATGAAAGGGCATTTTGGGGGTTAAAACCGTAAAAATTTATTTATATCGAGTTTTTGGAACGTTCACAAAATTCTTACAAAAATGAAACAAAAGGAAGTTGAACTTTCATTTTCGTCCAAATCTTCCTTTTCAGGGATATTACACTCGTATTACGCTCGTGTTACAAATTCAAATTTTTCGTTACTTGAACCATCGAAGAAAATGATCTTTGCATTGCCCACTACACTTGGTTCGGAGTAGACACTCTCCATATGACTTGTGTAATTATTCCATGCACCCTTTTCTTATAAAACAATTGTTTGTGTGATCATTGACCAAACCAATGGCCTGCATATAAGCATAGATGATCGTCGATCCTACAAAATTCATACCACGTTTTTTCAAATCTCCTGAAATTTTATCAGATAGCTCAGTTTTTGCAGGCAATTCCTTTAGTGACCCAAAATTATTTTGGATTGGCTCACCATTTACAAACCCCCATATATAATCATCAAATGAACCGAACTCATGCTGGATATCAATGAATACTCCCGCATTACGTATCGCAGATTTTATCTTGAGCTTGTTACGGACGATTCCTTCATTTTTTAGCAGCTCCAGTTCTTTTGATTCATCATAGGATGCTACAGTTTTCGGATCGAATCCATCAAATGCCACACGATAATTTTCTCGCTTTTTGAGTATGGTCTCCCATGAGAGCCCAGCTTGGGCGCCTTCAAGGATCAACATCTCGAAGTGCTTCATATCATCATGTACCGGGACTCCCCATTCTTCATCATGATATTTTACATACAATTCATTTTGTGGGTTCACCCATGCACATCTTTCCATAAGAATTCCCTCCTATAACCGTTTGAAAAATGAAGCTGTCATTTTCAGATATTCATCCCCTTCCTCATCAGGGTTGAACAAAAATATACATAAAATTGCCAAAGTTGTGGAATCATCAACAGCCGTTCTTACAGAATCGGCTGTTGATGAACCAAATGGTCCTATTTCATCTCTTAAAAGCGGTAATCCTTCGAGGTTGAGTTCATAACCTGCCAAACATTTGTAAGTTTCTCCGGATCTCCCGAAGTCCATAACAATTTCGCCTTTGATTTTGCTTGCATCATAAACACCGATTGGTGCTTTAAGTTCCACCGAAAGCCAATTGGCAAGATCAACGACATTATTGATATGCTCGATGCCCTCACCTTTGACCACCCGCCTGATCAACTTTTCACTTGAAAGTCTATATTTCGTAGGATCTTTACCCAGTTTTCTATAGGCAGTACGTCCCCATTTGATATTGTCTATGGCTGAGATTTCACTGACTTCATAAGCGGACTTTATTATGCTCAGTCTTGAATCCATTGCATAAGCCAAAGCCTCGTTCAAAGGTTCAACCTTAATTGCAGATGAAAAGCCCGCAATTTTGACATGAGGCACAAGTCCAATTAGATCCTTTGAAAAGTTGATTTTTTTCATCTGAAACTCCTTTGTTTTTTCTTATTATACCATTATCGAAAAAACATTAAATCTTGAATTTCTTGATGATACTCTGTAAATTTTCAGCGAGCTCGGCCAACCCTTCAGAAGCACTTGCGATTTCTTCCATGGAAGCGTTTTGTTCCTCTACAGCTGCTGAAACTTCCTCTGTAGAAGCAGAATTTTCCTCGGCTATGGAAGCAAGATTTTGTAGAGTATCCATAATTTGATTCTTCATATCATCCATCTTGACACTAGACATATTGAGCGATTGAACCGCGTCTTCAGATTTCTTGATCGCACCTGAAATTTCGTTGTACTTGCTTTGTGTGACTTCAACACTCATCGTTTGATCTTTCATGATGGCAACCACACGCTCCATGATTCGAACAGCATCATTTGAGTTTTGTTGAAGTTCACTGACCACTTCATCTATAGTACTCGTTGACGTGGACGATTGTTCCGCCAGCTTTCTGATTTCTTCTGCTACAACAGCAAAGCCTCTTCCCGCTTCACCTGCTCGAGCTGCCTCGATGGCGGCATTGAGTGCGAGCAAATTGGTTTGATCTGCTATGCTTGCAATGACTTGACTTGCAGCCTCTATCTTCTTTGCGCTCGTGTTGGTTTTCATTATCCCAAGATGGACCATTTCGGTGGCATCATTACTTTCTTTGGCAATTTTAGTGAGGCTGCCGATTTCTTTGAGCCCCTCTTCTACGAGTTCGGAAACTCTGCTTGTCGCCACATTCAGGAGCTGCATTTCTTTTTGATCATTAGCCATCGTTTCACCGAGCTGAGTCCCTTTGACTGATCCTGCTTCTGTATTTTTAGCTTGGTCGCTGGCACCTTGAGCAATTTCCTCGATTGCTTTGGCAATTTCTTCTATAGCCCTTGCCGATTGCCCGGCAGTTGCGGTCAATTCCTCTGAAGAGGCTGTTACTTGCTCAGATGAGGCATTGATGTCAGACATAATGTTCCTCAAACTCAATATGATGGTTTGCAATGAATTTCCCAGTTGTCCCACTTCATCTTTACGATTTATTATTTTTGTGTCGATATTCTCTCTTATATCTAAATCTGCTATCTTAAGAGCATTTCCAACTACTTTGATGATTGGATTTGCAATGTTGCTACCAAGAAGATACGCAAAAATCACGCTGATAAGCAATGCTACTGCCATTGTAATCATTATCGATCTTACAATTCTCGGCACATTTTTCAGCACTTCGGTTTCGTTTGCCGTTATGATCAGTGTCCAATCTGTTCCTTCCACTGGAAAATAGGAAGCGATAAGTTTTGTTTCATTGAATTCATATTGGTTGAATCCATTCTGTTCATCCAGGATAGTCTTGAAAAGTTCTGCAACAGGTTTGAGTACAGCGTTGTTTTCCGACTCAACAATTGGATTCTGAAGGACTTCCACCCGCGCTCTATCCGGATGTGCGACAACAGTTCCCTCTTTGTTGATCATATAGGCATATCCACTTTCACCATAACCTAGTGTATCTGTAATATCAGAAAGGACATAACCATCTCTTCTGGCAATCAAGACTCCGACCACTTTTTCACCATTCTTGATTGGTGTGGCGTAAACGAGTTCCGGCTGTTCAGTCAACCTACTGATCAAAAGATCTGATACGACCGTGTTACCCTCGAGAGCTTCCACAAAATAAGCTCTATCCGCAACATTTGCCTCAGCGCCATCGTTGAAAACCGCATTTCCTCTAGGATCAACAACTGCAAATGATATAAATCCCGTTCTTTCCACTTGATTTTCAAGTATTTTTTGTTGTTCAATCCAATTCATAGTCTCCATATCGCTTCTTCCTGCAATCATTTCAAGAGCTATCATTTGTTTTTCAACTTGAACCGTTGT
>JAWSUW010000025.1:0-23212 GCA_033549245.1 Bacillota bacterium
CATCCGATAAATAACTGCACAAAGTTATATGGAGTAGATTTTGATAAATAAATTGCCATTAATTGTTTTTCCAGATTTATCTTATCATTTTTCTCAATATAATGTTTAGCTAGAATTGTTGCTATTTGACTTCTAATCATTAAATCTTCAGGAATATTATCTAGCGCTTGATGTCCTATTTTTATTTTTTCAGTCTCTGATGTTTCCTCAACTAAACTCAAAAATACTGTAGGATGAGTCTTTGCCACCTCAATGGCCAGCTCTAACTGACCATTTTCTACATAAACCATCGTTTCGTTTAGTAAGCGAGATGCAATTTCTCCTTCTTTATTTCTTATGAAACGATTAAACTCACTCATAAATAACTCAACATCATTCAGTTTTTTCGGTCCCACCATTAGCATTTTTTCAAATTGATAATCTACATATGAACTTGACGAAAGCCAATTCCACATTTCATTCATACGTGTTTGACCATGCTTTACTTGATAAATACAATACATGTGAAAGCTTCTTAAGAGATCTATACAGCCATTAACCAATCCCTCAGACATAACATCAGTTAAAAGTAAGTCATAATACTCCCCGCTCGCTTCTTCATAAGCAAAATAGGTTAACTCAAACAACTTTTCAAGTAACTTCAAACTCTCCGAATAGTTTTTTTCATCAACAAGCCGAATAATTAAATCAATACACTCTTCAATTTTAGTCCCCAACCCTTCCGGATCAGAATAATCTGTATGTTCAACACCACCCCATGGGCCATAGTTTTCATAAGTTTCATACCACTCAGCTGCAAAATGCAACTCTTCATCCTCAATTTTATTCAATAACTCATAGGCATTATTTATTTCATCTGAATGGTCTTTACGAATAGTTGCATACAGATTTGACAGGAATTGTTCTCTCCTATCCTCGTTAACTTTCCTTGCTATTTCAAGCAAAAGTTCTTTCATCTCCAATTCGTTTAAACCTTCAATATGATCTGTAAATGTACTTATAAATTCTTTATACTTCATAACTTAGAACTCCTACTCGTATGTCTTTATCCAATCTTTCACTTTTTCACAATTTTGTATCTTTAGTTAATCATTACTCTCGACGATTCCCACTTATATTACTATGGTTTTTCTGCCCTTCGTTTGAGCTTCGAAAAAACACCATCTATTTCATCAACAATAACAAATCGTTGATCCTTCAATAATCTTGCAAGCAACTCTTTCTCAGTGAAGTCCAAGTAAACATGACCGTACAACCTTAAATATAGTTCTGTTACAGATCTAGGTTTACGTTTCCTCTTCATAAACATATAACTTTCTTCAAGCCCTTCTTCAGCAGTAAGAATCTCCGGCTTTTTCTTCCATTCGAAATCATTTATGTCGATTTTAAGTTTTTTCATACAATCAATTAAACCATAAATCACATCATAATTTTCAGAATCCTCATTATATAATTTAGAATATCCTGAGAAAGCACGTTTATACTCTTCATTTAAATAATATGCTTCGCATAACCTTATTTTAAGCTCAAAATCTGTCTTATCTTTCATTAAATCTCTAGTTCTTATTTCTACAAGCCTAAGGAAGTCATTATTATTGAAACATTCATATTCTTCTTCCCATGGCTCAAATTCTTCCTTACTCATAATAAACCTTCTTCTTCCAAACTATCATCACTATAAATACTTGGTCTATTCAAAAATCGTTATTCATTCTTTCTCGTAGAAAAACAACATTCTCCTTCAATTCATCGCTAAACTCTGTAAGATCGCTCAAATCTATCACATTGTCATTCATTAAACGTATAATATCAATCACCATATTACGCTTATTGAGTTCAAGAATTACACCTGGCGTCCTTTTATCTTGTTTTATCTTGTTTTATTTTCTTTTCCATTTCCCAGAATTTAGTTGAAGCAGGTAGCTCCCTATCTAAAAAATCTTTATACTCTGCAATAAGTCTCTCCATATAGGCTTCTTGCCAACCTGCAAGCATCTCCCTAAATAATTTCCAATCTCTTTTCGATGGTACCATCTTCATCTACTCCTATTTACAATATCAAAAATCAAAGTTGTATATCACTAAATATTTTACACCATTATTTTAAAAATGTAATGTAAATCTTTCAAGATTTCATATACATACGAACGTCTACCTCTCTACAATTGAAAAACATAAAGCCATGGATACTTTACTTGAAAGACCCACGGCTTATTCTGACTCAATAAAATTTGCTTATAATAAAGAATATGTGCACACACTGATATAATCCGTCAGCAAATGTAAATAATGTCACGAGAAGACAATTGAATACATTTTATGTCTACTCCCACTCAATAGTCGAAGGTGGCTTACTCGTCACATCATAAAGGATCCTATTGACCCCAGGAACCTCATTGACGATTCTGGAAGAAATCTTATCGAGTACTTCGTAAGGGATTCTCGCCCAGTCGCTGGTCATGCCGTCGATGGAAGTGACTGCTCTGATGCCGATTGCATGAGAGTAGGTTCTTTCATCGCCCATGACGCCAACGGATTTGATGTTTGGTAAGACGGTGAAGTATTGCCATACATCGCGGTCGAGACCGGCCTTAGCGATTTCTTCCCTAAGAATCGCATCCGACTCGCGAACGAGGTGAAGTGCATCTTCAGTGATTTCACCAATGATTCGGATGGCAAGTCCTGGACCAGGGAATGGTTGTCTCCAGACGATATGTCCAGGTACGCCAATTTCCTCGCCTACTCTTCTCACTTCGTCTTTGAAAAGGTCTCTGAGTGGCTCAATCAGTGAAAACTGCATATCTTCAGGAAGACCGCCAACATTGTGGTGGCTCTTGATGACTTCAGCAGTGTCCGTACCACTTTCGATAACGTCAGGGTAAACGGTACCTTGTACCAGGTAATCAATGCCTTCGAGTTTATTGGCTTCTTCTTCGAAGACACGGATGAATTCCTCACCTATGATTTTACGTTTTGTCTCCGGATCGGAAACGCCACGGAGTCTGTTCATGAATCTTTCTTTGGCATCCACACGGATGAAGTTCATATGGAACTCATCAGCGAAAACCTTCTCGACTTCATCGCCTTCATTCTTTCTTAAAAGACCATGGTCGACGAAAATACAGGTAAGTTGATTGCCGATTGCCTTATAGACCATTGTTGCTGCAACAGACGAATCGACACCACCTGATAGGCCGCAAAGGACGTTCTTATCGCCGACTTGTTCAGCGATTTTAGCAATCATTTGGGTTGCGAAATCGCCCATGTTCCAGTCACCAGAACAGCCACAAACTTCATAAAGGAAATTGTTGATGAGCTGTCTGCCAAATGGTGTATGCTCAACTTCTGCGTGGAACTGAACCGCATAAAGTCTTTTTTCCACATTTTGCATCGCCGCAACAGGACAGTTGTCCGTGGTCGATACGATATCAAAACCTGCAGGTACTTTTGAAACGTAGTCAAAATGACTCATCCAGCATTGTGCGCCATCTTCGACACTTTTGAAGAGATTGGAGTTGCCTTTGTGTGAAAGTTTAATTTTGCCGTACTCCTGTTGAGTGGCTTTTTCCACTTTTCCACCGAGCATATGCGCCATCAATTGCATGCCGTAACATATGCCGAGCACTGGAATTCCAAGTTCGAAAATTTCTTTGTCAAGAGTCGGTGCTCCCTCTAAATAAACAGAGTTTGGACCTCCTGTAAAAATGATGCCATGAGGCTTCTTATCCTTGATCTTTTCAAGAGCGCCTCGCCATGAAACCACTTCACTGTATACGCCAGCTTCTCTGACGCGTCTTGCTATCAATTGATTGTATTGACCTCCAAAGTCTACAATCATAATCAATTCATTGTTCATTTCTTCCTCCGGTTATCTATCGTTTAGTTTCTTTCCCCACTGGAAATGCTGTAGTTAGGTGGCTCTTTTGTGATGGAGATGTCATGAGGATGAGATTCTCTGAGGCCCGCATTGGTGATGCGCATGAACTTTCCATTCTCTTTGAGTGCTTCGATGTTCTCTGTACCGCAATAGCCCATACCCGCTCTCAGTCCACCGATCAATTGATAAATGATGTCTTTGAGGTAACCTCTGTAAGGCACTCTGCCCTCGACACCTTCAGGAACGAATTTTTTCGTTTCATTTTGGAAGTAACGGTCTTTGGATCCGGCTTCCATTGCACCCGTAGAACCCATGCCTCTATACATCTTGAAGCTTCTGCCTTGATACATGACAATTTCGCCGGGACTTTCTTCAGTACCTGCGAAAAGCGAGCCCAGCATGACCACATCGGCGCCTGCCGCTATGGCTTTTGGTAAATCTCCGGAGAATTTGATGCCGCCATCTGCGATGATGGAGATGCCGTGGGTTTTTGCAACCTGGGCACAATCGAAGATTGCAGTGATTTGTGGGACTCCGATGCCTGCAACAACACGTGTGGTACAAATGGAACCTGGACCGATACCGACTTTGACACAATCCGCTCCAGCTTTGATCAAATCTTCAGTGGCTTCGCCAGTTGCGACATTGCCTGCTATGACATCGAGGTCCGGATACGCAGTTTTGATGACACGAACCGAATCGAGGATGTTTTGGCTGTGACCATGTGCAGAGTCCAGTGCGATGATGTCCACACCGGCTTTTACGAGCGCATCCACACGATCCATCATATCGGATCCGATACCGACAGCAGCACCCGCAAGGAGTCTGCCTCTGAAGTCTGTCGCCCTGTTAGGATATTTGATCTGTTTTTCAATATCTTTTATTGTGATCAATCCTTTTAATGTTCCGTTTGAATCTATTAAAGGAAGTTTTTCGATTTTATGTTTTCTGAGTATTTTTCCTGCGTCTTCAAGCGTGATGTCCGCCGGACCGACGACAAGATTGTCTTTTGTCATGACATCGCCGATTTTCGCATCCATTTCCGGCTCGAATCGAATGTCCCTGTTTGTGATGATGCCAACGAGTTTGTTCTTCGCATCCACTACTGGAACACCTGATATGCGATATCTCGACATCAATTGTTCAGCGTCCTCAACCAAGTGGTCAGGGCTAAGTGAAAATGGATCAACAATGACACCGTGCTCACACCTTTTGACTTTATCCACTTCAAGTGCCTGTTGTTCGATACTCATGTTTTTGTGGATGATTCCAAGTCCACCTTCTCTGGCGATGGCAATTGCGAGTTTCGCTTCTGTCACCGTATCCATGCTCGCACTGACGAGTGGGATGTTGAGTGTTATTTTCTTTGTCAACCTGGTTTTGAGATCCACTTGATTCGGTAACACTGCAGACTTTTGAGGTACGAGTAAAACATCATCATAAGTCAAGCCTTCCTTAATTAACTTGCCTTCCATTCTTATCCTCCAATTCATGTAATAAAAAAACAACCACTAGGTTATGCCCTATGGTTGCCTCAAAAATTCCGTCACGAAATACTCATGCGAAATAGATTATAGACAACTCATAGTACGATTATTGTGGCAATCGCGTAGAAACTTCCAATCCATATCATTTGGAATTATATGAGTTAATACTTTTATATTAATATTCAAATTACCACGTTTGACTTCCTTTGTCAAGAAATGGGGAAGTAATCATCATGTTTAAATTTCTTAATTATATTTAACAGTCCGTTTTAATGTGGTAAACTATTTTGATAGGGGCACGAATTATAATTTTAATCCGAAAGGTCGAATACAATATGGAAACTTTTAAGTACGTGAAACCGTTTTTGAAAAAACACTGGAAATATTACTTCTTTGGCACCATTCTCCTTATGATCATTGACGGCTTGCAGCTTGTGACACCGCTCATCATCGGTTCTTTCACTGATGCGCTCATGGATGGCAATCTGACAAAAGAGACGATTCCAAAGTACATGCTCTATGTCATGGCTATCGCCATCGCTGTCGCCATAGGACGCTTCGGTTGGAGGATGACCATCATCGCCACTGCAAAGAAACTGGAATATTGGCTCAGAAATGAAGTGTTCTCACATCTTGAAAAAATGAGCCTGAACTATTTCAATCATCATAAGACCGGCGATTTGATGGCCCACTGTACAAACGACATCAGTGCGATAAGAAATGCATTTGGTGGCGGCGTGATCATGTTTGTGGATGCGTTCTTCATGGGCATCATGACTCTCTTTCTCATGGCGACCAGAATCGACCTGAAACTCACTTTGGTGGCATTTATTCCGCTCCCATTGATCGTTATCTTCATTATAGTACTCGGTAAAAGGGTACGACACAGATTCCAGAAAGTACAGGAAGCATTTTCAGATTTGACCGACAATGTCCAGGAAGCCTTCTCAGGCATCCGCATCATCAAATCTTTCGTACAAGAAAAACAATCCCTGCACTATTTCAATGAAAAGAACTCAAGCAACTTTCACAAGAACATGAAAATGGTCAAGCTTTTCGGCTTTGTCCAACCTCTTGTGGGCTTCATATCCATGACCAGTGTACTGATTGCCATGATCTATGGCGGACACCTCGTCATAGACGAGGTCATCAGCATCGGTGAATTCGTAGCATTCCTATCCTATGTGGGCATGCTTGCATGGCCAATGATGGCACTCGGTTTTGTTTACAACAATTTGCAGCGTGGTCAGGTTTCACTCAAGAGAATCAACACTATCCTCGAGACGCCACCTGAGATCTTCAACCTGCAAGTAATCGAAAATTTAAGCGAAGCCTACGACGTCGAGTCCTCCATTACCGTGAACGATTTGAACTTCACCTATCCGAATACACACGTTCCCGCACTGGAGAACGTCTCATTCGAACTCAAAGCCGGAGAGACACTGGCTGTGGTCGGCAAAACTGGCAGCGGTAAAACAACACTCGTGAACCTGCTCTTAAGACTATACCAAGTGGATGACGGCGCGATAAAAATCGGGGGTATAGACATCAACCGATTATCAATAAAAAAAATCAGAGACATGGTCGGTTATGTCCCTCAGGACAACTTCCTGTTCTCAAGGAACATCGCCTACAATCTGAAATTCGGAAACGAAAATCTGACCGAAGAAGAAATGATTGAGGCCACAAAGTCCGCTCAGGTCTATGAAGAAATCATGAGTTTCCCATACGGTTTCAAGACCAAACTCGGAGAGCGTGGTGTGAATATGTCCGGTGGACAAAAACAACGCGTTTCCATTGCTAGGGCGCTGGCCAAAAAGCCAGAGATCATCATCCTTGACGATTCCCTTTCAGCGGTGGACACAAAAACTGAGGAAAGCATACTGACACATCTTAAGATGGAACTTAAAAATACGACCTCCATTGTGATCGCCCATAGGATTTCTACCATCAAACACGCAGATCAGATTATCGTGCTCGATAATGGAAAAGTAGTGGAAAAAGGAACACACGAATCTCTGCTTAAACTAGGTGGTCACTATACAGACATGTACCAAAAACAATTATTGGAAGAAAAAATATCAAAGGAGTAGGCGCATGGAATATCAAGAAAAAGAAATACACAAATCCTATGACGCCAAACTCATGTGGCGCCTCATAAAATATGCCAAAGCACAGTGGCTCATCCTGCTTCTCAGTATCGTGATGATGTTTTTCATAACTGGAGTGGATTTGGTCATCCCGTATGTCACTAAAATTGCGATCGATGATTACATCACCCCTGTGAGCCAAACCGTCTATCTGTCAGAACCGGGCGACAGCAGAACCGATTTCGTATCCAGTGGCAAAGGCGTTGTATTCCCAGGGCTTATTGAACGGACATTCGACAGAACCATCTATGAAAACAAGGGCCAAATCTACAAGACGGGATCCGAATTTTTATTGATCGACGGCACATCCAAAAATTTATCCTCATCGGGAGCGGAAGTCGTGATCACTCCGGGCTCAATCATCATCGATGGGGTAGATTACAGCACAACCCCTCTCACAGAGAGTCAAATAGTGAACTTCAAAACTTATAACAAATCACAGATCACTCTGCTCACTTTGATTCTAGGGTTCATACTATTACTCAACTTCGCGTTTTCATTCGTACACACTTATTTGCTCAACTATGCGAGTCAGAAAATAGTTTACAACATGCGCGAGCAACTTTTTAACCACATTGAGAATATGAGCCTCAGCTTCTTTGACAAGAATCCGGTAGGCCGATTGGTGACGAGGGTCTCCAACGACATGGAGAACATCAACGAGATGTTCACAACTGTTCTCGTCACGTCGCTTAAGGATTTCTTGCTCCTATTCGGCACTGTCGTTGTAATGGCCGCCATCAATTTCAAATTGACTGTGGTCTGCCTCAGCACCATTCCGCTCGTTTTGATTTCAGCACAGATTTTCAGAACAAAAGCACGTGCGGTGCAAAGAGAAGTCAAAGTCAAAATTGCGAAAATAAACGCAACACTTGCGGAAAACATCAACGGCATGAAAATCATACAAATCTTCAACAGAGAAAAAAGCATCTTCGAGGATTTCGATGTGATCAACAAAGATTTTTTGAAAAGTTCGGTCCAAGAGACCAAAGTATATGCCATCTTCAGACCGACCATGAACCTCGCTTACTCCATCTCGCTATCATTGCTCTTATGGTTCGGTGGTGGCGATGCCATCATGAACCTTGTGGAACTCGGTGTTCTGGTCGCATTCATCACATACACACAGCAATTCTTCAGACCGATCATGGACCTCAGTGAAAAATTCAACATCTTCCAATCGTCAATGGCGAGCGCTGAAAGAATTTTCATGCTCCTCGATGAAGAGTCACTTATTGTCAATCCTGAGAATCCAAAAACGTTCCAAGGAGACGAATTCAAAGGCAGCATCGTTTTCGATGACGTTTGGTTCAGTTATGATGAAGATCCAAAGAGCATCGATGATTACGTCTTGAAGGGTGTCAGCTTTGAAATCGGAAGCGGTGAATCCCTTGCACTCGTCGGTGCTACTGGATCTGGAAAAACGACGATTATCAGCCTTCTGAACAGATTTTATGACATCCAAAAGGGACATATCTATATAGACGGCATCGACATCCGCGAGCTTGAAATGGAGAACTTGAGAGAGCAGATCGGTATAGTGCTTCAAGATGTTTTCCTATTTGCTGGAGACATCAAAAGCAACATCAGGCTCCACGACAAGAGCATCTCAGATGAACGCATCAAAGAGATTGCCACTTATGTCAACGCGGATACCTTCATCAGCAAACTCAAAAATGGGTATGATGAGGAAGTCACCGAGAGAGGATCCACACTTTCGGCCGGTCAACGTCAGCTGTTGTCATTTGCCAGAGCCCTTGCCTTCGATCCGAAAATTCTCATCCTGGATGAGGCCACTTCGAATATCGATACTGAGACTGAGCTTTTGATCCAAGATGCCATCAACAAAATCATCACGGGCAGGACTACGGTAATTGTCGCGCACAGACTCTCCACCATTCAACATGCGAGCAAAATCATCGTCATGAGCAAAGGTGAAGTCCGAGAAGTGGGCAATCACCAGGAGCTTCTTGAAAAAGGCGGTATGTACTACGACCTCTACAAGCTTCAATACAAAGACCATTGATAAAAGGTCTCAAGTATGATATTATGTAATTGAATTTAATATGATTCACTAGGGGTGCCTTCGGCTGAGAGCGCAATTGCGTAACCCTTTGAACCTGAACTGGTTAACACCAGCGGAGGAAAGTGGTAAGATGAAAATTGACCATGACCGTACCCCGGCATGGTTTTTTTATTACCACCGAATCGAATCATTGACCAACAATTATTTGATCTGGAGGAATTAAAATGGAAAGAACATCAAGCACAAACGTTAGAATGTTGGTTGAAGGAGCAATGATGATTGCAATCGCAACCATACTCAGTTTCATCAAAGTGGCAGAAATGCCATACGGTGGTTCCATCACCGCGGCAAGCATGGTTCCAATTCTGATCTACGCATACCGTTGGGGCGGATCAAAAGGCCTGCTTGTGGGCTCTGTTTACGGCATCATCCAATTTTTGATCGATCCTTATGCTGCACATCCAATCTCTGTTCTCCTCGACTACCCGGTAGCATTCGCGGTTCTTGGCGTACTAGGATTTGTGGCACACAAAAGTTCCAGTCTGGTGAAGATTTACTCTGGAATAGTCATTGCGATTGGATTAAGATTCCTCGCCCACTATTTCTCAGGTGTGATTTTCTTCGGAATGTATGCACCGGAAGGCATGTCGCCTTATTGGTACTCATTGGTTTATAACGGGGCTTACCTTGTTCCTGAAATGATTATTTCTTGTGTTGTGTTCGCTTTGTTATATAAGCAGATAAAGAATATTTAGCGAAGCTATAATTCTTTTCGCAAGCGAAAAGAACGCGTAGTTAAGTACAATGTTTTGTGAAACGAAACATTGGGCGTAGGTATGGTTCTCGCGAAGCGAAACTATACTAGCCTTATGTGTCTATGTTCTTTACAGTACAATCAGAAAACTTACTAGCGTCTCAGTATTACATTTCAAGTTGTAAATACGGAGAACTGCAAGAAGCTCAGTATGAAGAAAAAAAGACAAGTAAGAGATTTGCATCTCATACTTGTCTTTTTGATTTTTTTGTTTTTGCTTTGTTTGTTTTGCTTCGTAGAAACGGCTTGAAATATCAGGCTGAGACGCTAGTAAGTTTTCTTTCAGAAGCATCTCGAAACGTTAGGCTTCCGCTAATAAGTTTCCTTCGGAAACTTAACTACGCGATCTTTTGCTACGCAAAAGATTACCTACGCGGTATTTTCGCTTCGACTTACAACCCGAAATATATTACTGAGACGCTAGTAAGTTTTCTGAAAGAAAACTTACCTACGCGGTATTTTCGCTACGCGAAAATACTACATCATCCCACCCATACCGCCCATAGGCATAGCAGGTTCATTCTCATTTGGAAGATCCACAACACCGGCTTCAGTAGTGAGGAACATCGCAGAGATGGAAGCCGCATTTTGAAGTGCGGAACGAGTAACTTTTGTAGGGTCCACGATACCGGCTTCGATCATATTGACATAAATGCCCTTGAGTGCATCAAATCCGATGCCGGCTTCAGAATTTTTAACTTTTTCAACTACAACAGAACCTTCGAGGCCAGCGTTGATTGCAATTTGTCTAACTGGTGTTTCTAAAGCTTTTGCAATAATAAGTGCGCCTGTCTTCTCGTCTCCCTCAAGTGAATCAACGAGTGCGTTGACCTTTTCGAGCGCGCCGATGTAAGCAGTTCCACCACCAGGAACGATACCTTCTTCAACAGCTGCACGAGTAGCGTTGAGTGCGTCTTCGATTCTGAGTTTCTTTTCCTTCATTTCCACTTCAGTAGCAGCACCAACTTGGATCACAGCTACACCACCAGAAATTTTGGCAAGTCTTTCTTGAAGTTTCTCTTTATCGAATTCAGAAGTAGTTTCTTCGATTTGAATCTTGAGTTGGTTCACACGCTCTTCAATAAGCGCTTTATCGCCCATACCATCAATGATGGTAGTGTTGTCTTTGTTGATTTTCACTGATTTAGCGCGTCCAAGCATGTCCATAGTCGCTGACTTGAGGTCGTATCCGAGCTCTTCAGAAATCATGATACCACCTGTCAAGATAGCGATGTCTTGAAGCATTTGCTTTCTTCTGTCGCCAAATCCAGGGGCTTTAACTGCGATACACTCAAATGTGCCACGGAGCTTGTTGACAACGAGAGTTGTCAACGCTTCACCCTCGATATCATCAGCAATGATCAAGAGTTTACCACTGGCTTGAACGATTTGCTCAAGTACCGGTAAGATTTCTTGGATATTGTTGATTTTTTTATCAGTAATGAGGATGTATGGGTTGTCGAGATTTGCTTCCATCTTTTCAGCATCAGTCACCATGTAGTGTGATACGAATCCTCTGTCGAATTCCATACCTTCAACCACTTCGAGTTGAGTACCGAAAGTTTTTGATTCTTCAACTGTGATAACACCGTCTTTACCAACGCGATCCATAGCTTCAGAGATAAGTTCTCCGATAGTTCTGTCGCCAGCTGAGATAGATGCAACGTCTGCGATATCTTTTTTGTTTTCAATAAGAACGCTTTCACTTTTGATGACTTCCACTGCAGTTAAAACCGCTTTTTCAATACCGATTTTGAGAATCATCGGATTGGCGCCAGCTGCAACGTTTTTGATGCCTTCTTTAATGATCGCTTGAGCGAGCAAAGTAGCTGTAGTTGTTCCGTCACCAGCGACATCGTTGGTTCTGGTTGCAACTTCTTTAACAAGTTGAGCACCCATGTTTTCAAATGGATCTTCAAAATCTATTTCTCTTGCGATTGTGACACCATCATTTGTGATGAGTGGTGCACCGAATTTTTTATCGAGTATGACATTGCGACCTTTAGGCCCAAGTGTAACTTTCACTGTATTGGCGAGTTTGTCCACGCCAGCTTCCAGTTTCTTTCTAACGTCTTCACCAAATTTGATTTCCTTAGCCATGTTAATGCCTCCCTATTTATTATTCTACTACTGCCAAAATATCGGCCAAATCACAAATCATTACTTCTTCATTGTCCACTTTGATCTCAGTGCCGACATATTTTTTAAACACGACCTTGTCGCCTACTTTAACATCCTCAACTTCTTTGCTTACTGCGATGACTTCAGCCATTTGTGGTTTTTCTTTGGCTTGTGACGGCAGAACTATGCCACTAGCAGTTTTTTCTTCTGCTTCCAATCTCTTGATAATAACTCGTTTTCCAAGCGGTCTTAACATAATGTTTCCTCCTCTAATGATCATTATTCATCTTCTGCCACAAGGGCGCGAAATTGCTTTTCACATATAACATAATAAACCATTTTGCATCAAAAATCAACACCTTTTTAGCACTCGATTCATTTGAGTGCTAACAGATATTTTACATTTCATTGAGCCTTTTGGTAGCTTCAACTATTGAATTCAAATAGATTTCATTGATGAGATGATAGTCGATTCCAAGCTCTTCAGTGAGACCCATGACCATATCCCAATTGCCGATCTCATAGTATTTCAATAATTTGAGTATATCATGAAAATGATTGTCCCCACCTAAAAGTGCATCTTTGAGATCACCCTTAAGGGGCAGTTCCTCAAGGATATCGTATAGCGACTTTTCCATAATCGTGTCAATCAAAGAAAAGAGACCCAGTAAAAAAGCTTCAGTCTGACGATTTTTTTCATGCAGATATGGCGATATCTTTTCGGCAAAGGTTGCCCTGATGAGCGATATACGAACTATCTCATCCGGTTTGTCCCTGCTGATGTCCCTCAGCATGATCAGTGTGGTCCATTTCCTGATTTCATTGATACCGAGGAGCGTGAGCGCATGACCTACCGAGGTAATCTCTCCTACCGTGTAAAAAGCGGGTGAATTGATCAACCTAAGCAATTTGTAGGTCAGGGACAAATCGCTCTTGACGATATCGGAGAGCCTGTGAAAATCCGGTTCCTCTGTAACTGTTTCCTTTAGTATCTCCATATATTTGAACGTCGAGATGTTCATACCTTTTCCCTGACACACTACCGGCTTTTCAAAGAAGAAACCTTGAAACATCTGATAGCCATAGAGTACAGCTTCTTCAAAGTCTTCAATACTTTCTACCTTTTCAGCCAGTAAAGTGATGCCTTTGTTCAAGTATTTTTTCGCTATGTATTTCCTACCTTCTGATTTGAGCACCAAAAAGTCCACTTTGACAATATCAATATAAGGCATAATCATATCGAAATGATCTCCGCCTGTGAAGTCGTCAAGTGCAAGGGTGTACCCCAAATTTTTGAGCATTTTGCATTTTTCTACAAGCTGCTCATCTACAATTATGTTTTCTAAAAGTTCCACAGTGAGTTCTTCTGGTCTAAATAGTGTAGGCATATCTTCTTTGATCAGATTGTGCGTAAAGTTGATGAAAGCTTTTTTTCCACCGGTCAGATTTTTGAGACCAAAATTGGTGAGCGCATCTGTAACCACTGTAGCAGTGGCGACATCACCGTCTTGATTGAGATCGTACATGTTCTTGAGATTGTTTCTATATAATATCTCATATGCTATTACTTGCTTTTTAGTGTTGAATATCGGTTGTCTCGCTACGAAAATATCCATCAGATCATCCTTTTTTTACGACGTGTGATTTCTCATGTAATAAAACAGATACTGCTGTGCGTAACCTCCATACTGATCAAAGTAGTCGTCTACAAAGGCCTCGTAAGCCTTTTGACGATCTTCCACACCATAGAGTTCACGCAACATTTTTTTAACCCAGGTATCGATTGGAAAAGCATTTTTCTTTCTATATGAGAACAGCAATACACAATCCGCGACCTTGTCGCCTATGCCATAAAGCTGTTTTAGCCACATTTTTGAATCCTCATACTCCAGCTCAAACGGCAAGTTCAAATCAAGATGGTTTTCATCAATCTGCCTCACTGCATTTGCAATATACCTCGCACGATATCCCATCCCTTTGACACCTAGATCAGTGACAGTACACGCCTTGAGCTGCTCAAGTGTTGGAAAAGCGAACATCTTCACGCCTTTATATGTCATGAGATAGTCGCCAAATTGTTCGGAGAGTGCCTCAACTGCCATTTTGATTTTTGGAATGTTGTTGTTCGAGGAAATGATGAAAGTAATCAGCATTTCAAATGGATCTTGGTTTAAGAGACGGATGCCTTTACCAAATGCGGTCGCCTTTTCAAGCCATGAGTCTTTCATTGAAAGGTATTCGATGATGCTCTTATAGTCGGAACCTTCATCAAAATAGGCTCCAATTTCGTCATCACTTAGTGGCTCACCAAGAACCTTCACCTCATAACCGTCTGGTCGAGGTTCAAGAATCAATACAGATCGTCTTACCACACCCACATATAAACCATCTATTGGTTTCCATCTGAAAGATTGGCCACATTCAAAAGTGTCTTTCGGATTGAAGTACTCACTCGAAATAATCATCATATACGCCCTCTCGTATCATTATACATTATTTCGGAGTAGCTTCAAACATTAAAAAAGCCCCCTCGCCGATGTTGACATCGACGGGAAGGCTTTATCTCGAATGAATTAGACCAGGAGCTTAATGATAAAGAAGAAGGCTATGATCCAAGTTAAAATATGAATATCCTTGAACTTACCAGTAATCGCTTTAAGCGCTACATAAGAGAGCATACCAAATACGATACCGTCTGAGATTGAGTATGTCAAAGGCATCATCAAAATAGTCAGGAACGCTGGAATAGCTTCTGTGAAATCATCAAAATCAATTTCTTTAACCGGGCTCATCATGAAGAGACCAACGAGGATCAATGCAGGTGCAGTAGCAGCTGACGGAATCATGATGAAAAGTGGAGAGAAAAGAAGTGCAACAGCAAAGAGTCCAGCAGTGACAACCGATGTAAGACCGGTTCTACCACCTTCAGCAACACCAGCAGCTGATTCAACATATGTTGTAACAGTTGATGTACCGAAGATTGCTCCTACTGTAGTTCCAATGGCATCCGCAAAGAGTGCCTTTTTTGCATTAGGTACTTTTCCATCTTCAGTGAGCATTTTAGCTTTTGTGGATACACCAACAAGTGTACCGACAGTATCGAACATGTCAACGAACAAGAATACAAACAGTACAATCAACATATCAAATGTGAATATTTGACTCCATTCAAAATTAAAGAAATATGGTGCGGTTGGAGCAGACATCAATTGAGTAGGTAAAGATGTTACGCCCATTGGGATACCAATCAATGTTGTTGCCAAAATCGCGATGAAAAGTGCTCCTTTGACATTGTGTGCAAGTAAAGCTCCCGCGATCACAAGACCAATCAGAGCGAGCAAAGCAGGACCCGATGTGATTTCACCCAAAGTCACAGGTGTTGCGCCTTGAACGATGATGCCAGCATTGGCAAGTCCGATAAAGGCGATAAAAAGTCCGATACCAACGGAAATAGCTTTTTTGATATTTGTAGGAATAGAATTTATGATTGCCTCACGTACGTTAAAAAATGTTAATAATAAAAATACAAGTCCCTCTAAAAATACTGCTGTCAGTGCAAACTCAAACGATTTTCCCATACCGATAACTACAGTATAAGCAAAGAATGCGTTGAGTCCCATACCTGGTGCGAGTGCAAATGGCAAATTAGCCACAAGGCCCATTACAAGTGTTGCGATTACCGATGAAAGAGCAGTAGCAGTAAAGACTTTCATAAAATCCATACCAGCTGCTTCAAGCGTGATCGGGTTTACAATCAGAATGTAAGCCATCGTCATAAACGTCGTAAATCCCGCAATGACTTCAGTTCTCACATTGGTGCCATGATCTTTGAGCCTAAAAGTCTTCTCGAAGAATCCCATGTTCTTTTCCATAAACAAAACCTCCAATATTAATTTCTCTTCTTTTAAATTCTAACAAAACATTTTAAAAAAGACAAATATTATTTTGTTTATTTTTGTTAACTTTCGTCTTTTTGAGCTTCGCTTTGTATAAATTCACAACCAGAGCTAGTTAGTTCGTGTTCAGACCCTTGTTTTTTTGTATGTTTTATACAACCATTTAGAATGATACGTTTTATGGCAAATAAAAAAGGGGCCACGATGGCCCCATCTTTATAACACTGTTAAGATCAAATGATAAACAATCGGCAACAAAACGCTTGGAAGCATATTGCCAACCTTGATTTTATGGGAAAGGATCATGGATATGCCCAGTCCAAGGATCAGGAGTCCACCGGTAGCAGACATTTGAAGGACCACGGTCTCTGTAAGCACACTGGAAAGTCCTCCAGCCATAAGAGCGATACTGCCTTGATACACGAATACGGTGAATGCTGAAAATACAACTCCGATACCGAGTGTCGAGGCCAGAACCACTGAAATGATGGCATCTATGACCGATTTTGCAAAAAGAATCTCATGATTGTTCTTGAGTCCACCCTCCAGCGCACCCATGATTGCCATGGCACCTACGCAGAAAAGAAGACTTGCGGTGACGAAACCTTTACTGAAAGACGAACCTTCTTTGGCGAATCTAGCCTCAAGTTTGTCTCCGAACTTTTCCAGTCTCATCTCGATGTCGATCGCTTCTCCGATAATCGTTCCTACTACAATGAAAATTATGATCTCAATTATATATGGCATCCCTTCCATCGCACTTGCGAGTCCGAGAAGCGCCACACAAAGTCCAACACCCTGAATGATAGTCTGACTCATTTTCTCAGGCAGACCACCTTTCAGAACCACACCTAAAATGCCCCCAATCAAAATAGCGACGGCATTGACAATCGTCCCAAGCATATTCATTTCCCCTTTTTATCTCATCTTAGAATAGTCCGATGATTTCTCCACTTTCCAAGATATCTATTTTATTTGCAGCAGGTACTTTAGGAAGTCCCGGCATTCTCATGATATCGCCAGCCATAGGAATAAGGAATCCTGCACCAGCTGATACTTTGACATCATTGATGACAATTTTGAAACCTGTCGGTGCTCCCATCAAATTTGGATCATCAGAGAACGAGTATTGTGTTTTGGCCATACAAATCGCCAAATCACCAAGTCCATCAGCTTCAAATTTTTTCATGTTTCTTATAGCTTTGCTTGAGAACTCCACAGAATCTGCACGATAAATCTCTTTTGCAATCTTCTCGATTTTCGCAGCAATCGGTTGATTGAGCTCATAAAGCGGTTTGAAGTTTGCTACGCCACTTTCTGCAATTTCAACTACTTTTTTAGCGAGTTCAACAGCGCCTTCTCCACCTTTTGCCCAAACCTGAGTGAGAACAACCGGTACACCGATTTCAGAACACATTTTATCGAGAAGCTCGAGTTCAGCTACTGTATCTGTTGGGAACTCATTGATGGCAACCACTGGCGGTACACCAAATTTTTTGACGTTTTCAACGTGTCTTTGGAGGTTCTCGAATCCAGCTTTGAGTGCTTCAAGATTCTCGGTTCCAAGTTCGTTTTTGTCGACTCCACCGTGCTTCTTGAGCGCTTTTATAGTAGCTACGATTACTGCCGCACTTGGCTCGAGACCTGCATAACGGCATTTGATGTCAAAGAATTTCTCAGCACCAAGATCTGCTCCGAAACCTGCTTCAGTAACGACATATTCGCCAAGCTTAAGCGCTGTCTTTGTAGCGACTACAGAGTTACAACCATGTGCGATGTTTGCAAAAGGACCGCCATGAATAAATGCAGGTGTGTTCTCTAGAGTTTGAACGAGGTTAGGCATGATGGCATCTTTAAGAAGAAGTGCCATAGCTCCAACTGCCTCAAGATCTTTTGCGGTAACCGGTTTGTTGTCATATGTGTAACCTACGATCATTCTAGAAAGTCTCTCTTTGAGATCTTCAAGATCGTTTGCGAGGCATAGAATCGCCATTACTTCAGATGCTACAGCGATATCAAAACCGTCTTCTCTGACCACGCCATCGCCTTTGGCACCAAGACCAACTACGATGTTTCTAAGGGCACGGTCATTCATATCGATCACTCTTCTCCAAGTGATACGGTTCGGATCAATACCGAGTATGTTGCCTTGATGGATATGATTGTCCATGAGCGCCGACAAAAGATTGTTGGCAGTTGTCACCGCGTGAATGTCTCCTGTAAAATGTAAGTTGATGTCTTCCATCGGTACAACTTGTGCGTGGCCTCCGCCTGCAGCTCCACCTTTGACACCGAAGCATGGTCCAAGCGATGGCTCTCTAAGTGCTGTGAAAGCGCGTTTTCCGATTTTATTGAGACCCATACTGAGACCGACGTTGACAGTAGTTTTACCTTCTCCGGCAGCAGTTGGATTGATGGCAGTCACCAAAATCAATTTACCGTTTGGCATATCTTTTCTGTCTTTGAGGATATCGAGGCTCACTTTGGCTTTGTAATTGCCGTAAAGTTCCAGCGACTCTTCAGGAATCCCCACTTTTCCAGCTATGTCTTTGATATGTTGCATGGTTGACTCTTGAGCAATTTGAACATCTGTCTTCATTTTATAAGCTCCTTTCATTTGTCGTTTCTTTAATCCAGGTTATTACCATAATAACCATTTAAAGCGCGGTTTTCAAGTTTTTCTAAAAGTTCTATAGTTTCGGGAGTATGCATCTGATTGGCATGGGCTTTTGCCATCTTGATCAGTTTCCAACCTTCCGCATCATTACCCGTTTCTATTTCGATGATACCCAAATATCCTTCCGCCTCACTCCTTCTCCAAAGAGAATCGAGCGCATCGTAATATTTGAGGGCTTCCTTAAAATAATGCTTGGCGTCATCCAATAGTCCAAGTCCATAGGCGATGATCCCCGCATTGGTGTTGAACACCGAACTACCTCTTAAAATATTGTAGCGATTGCAAAGGCCGATGGCCTCTTTGACAAAACCGAGCGCCAGTTCAAAAGAATATTCCTTCCTATAAGTCTCAGAAATATAATTATACGCCGCCGCGATGTTGAGAACGTATCGGTGTTCCTTGTCCATGAGCTTGAATTTTTCGATGGAACTGAAAAAATAGGTTCTGGCTTTTTCATATTCTCCAGACATCAGTTTTTCAATACCTCTAAAACGCTCCATCATAGCTTCGTGTTTGTCACTCTTTTTAAGCCCCGACATTTGCTCAAGAAGCGCAGCCATGTCGGTAACGTGTTCGGTTTGAATCGCATAATACATTTTTTGCACATAAGCTTTGAAAAGCAGTTCTTCATCGAAGGTTTGTCTGCAAAGGCGGATCAATTCCTCGAGGGCGACAAGCCCCGGGTCATAGTTGCCTTGCCGGATCAGATACCTGGATTTCATGTGCAAGAACTTCATCCTAAGGTCAGTCACATCTTCATACTCGGCGTGCCTGAACAGTTCTTCAAGCAGTTCAAAATAATGCTCCGGACTCTTCTCAAGACTGATTTCACCTACGGTGATCAGCTCCGGATAAAGTTCATGACTGAAATCAAAATAGGTCTTAAGATACGAAATGGTATAACGGAGTTGTTTCTTATAATTCCTCGCACATTCATAATGGTAGATCAATTTTTGATAAATCAAAACGTCTCTGGAGTCGTTTCTGAGCTGTTGTTCCAGTAGCTCGGCGATTCTGTTGTGCAAAATACGCCGCGTGACTAAAGCCGTCTTCTCATAGACATGTTCCCTCAGTTTGTTGTGGGTAAAACTGATTTTAAGTCCTGAATCAGTCTCATTTTCCACTACAAAGTCTTTGCTCCGGAGTTCTTCTATGGTCTCCAGCAATTGCGCCTGAGACTTGGAGTAAAGATCCATCAGCATCTGAAAATCTATGGCATCAAAGAACATCGCAATAATGCCAAGCACCTTGAGCCCATCAGCTGACAGTTCTCCAAGACGTGCATCGAGTAAATTCTTAAGACGCATAAGTGCACCGGAATCGTTCCTGTGGAACAACCCCGTATACTCTTGTATGAAAAAGGCATTGCCTTCTGAGGACTCAAAGATCTTTTCTTTTTGTTCCGAGGAAATGGATCCTTTGGAAATATAATCGACAAACTCGTAGGTTTCTTCCTTAGAAAAGCGTTCCAGAGGTATCGTCAGCAATAGATTGTATTTCTCAAGTTGATGGACAAAGCGTTCTAGAACATCCGATGGGTTCTTTCTTCTCGTTCCCATAAAAGCGATGCGATCCACATGAAGCATGACTGCAAGCAACAGATTTAGACTAGACTCGTCCATCCACTGAAGATCGTCAAACACCAGAATCAGCGGTTCTCTCATGGAAAGGTCTCCAATCAATTTACACACCACTTTTTCAAGATAGTCCGATCGGATCATTTCCACATTTTCGATGTGTGGCGAGATACCAAAAGGCATCACGCCCGGGAAAACTTTCGACATAAGTTCCAGGACCCCGGACGGCAAATCGAGTTTGTAAAACCTATACCGTTCCACCAGTCTACAGATAATGTCATTCCATGCTTTATAGGCGAAAAGCTCCTCTGCCATATAACAATTGGTCCTATAGATCACCAGCTGAGAATCCACCTTCAAAAGGGCTTCGTTTAAAAGTTTTGTTTTACCTATTCCCGCTTCGCCTTCAATGATGATTGCCCGATTACCAAACTCCCTTCCAAAGACTTTTATGGCCTTTGAAATTGAGGCCAGTTCCCCGACTCTGCCATAAAGTCCATCTGCATCGGGTTCGTCATCGGTTCTGATTTGAATCAGTTTGTAATAAATGTCTCTGGTCAACCGGTCGGGTGATATACCCATCTCGTCTTCCAAAAGCGCCTTAAGACTGCTATATGTTTCAACAATTTGCTTGTAATTTTGCTTCAAATGATAGATTTCCATCAAATGTCTGACCACGGATTCGTCAAATGCGTCAATTTTTCTCATGATCAGTGCAATCTGAAGCGCATTTTCAGTGTCGCCAGTCTCAATCATGTTCTGGACCGTCTTCTCTCCGACAATACGGTGCTTGTGATTCAGACTCTGCTCCACTTCAATGCGCCAATTTTCAAAGTATTCGGCGTCTTTAACAGCAAAATCCCTTAAAAAATGACCTTGATAACGCTTCAGAAAATCAAGTTCTTCACACTCGACATCCAGTATGAACTCAAGTTCCGGATTGGTGATGATGACGCTTTTCCCGAGACTTACGAACAACTCAACTCCGAGATCCTTTTTAATGCGATAAAGACTGTTCCTCAAATTTTTCTTTGCTGTTTGAGGTTCAACATCGCTCCAGATCAATCTGACGAGTTCTTCTCTGGTCACTCTTTTCTGATAGACGATATAATAAAGCATCGCTTCACTTCTCTTAAGTGAAACGGTTGCAATATCACCATCTATAATGATTTGAGGTTTTCCGAAAAATTTCATTTCAATCCGCGTCATGAGCGATACCTTCTTCAACATTTATTAAAAGCTGCTGACGGATCATCAGCAGCTTTGTTAATTATTTCCCAACCATTTTTGCAACTAGCGTCTTGACCATATTTTCATCAGCCAAATACGGAAGCGTGATGGAGTCGTTCGGTCTAAAGTCATTGTATGCCATTGTGGTTTCTATAGCGTGGTCGTTACGTGCCCATGCACGTCTTGCGACACCACCCATTACGTCCCAAGGCATAGAATTTCTAAGAATTTCATCAACTCTCTCACTACCGTCGAGCACCATACCAAAACCACCGTTGATGGATTTTCCGATCCCGACGCCTCCACCGTTATGAAGGGCAATCATGCTCATACCTCTTGCGGCATTGCCGGCAAATATATGAGTGGCCATTTCAGCCATGATGTTCGAACCATCTTTGATGTTGGAAGTTTCTCTGAATGGAGAATCCGTTCCACCGGTATCATGATGATCTCTACCGAGCATGATCGGACCAACTTCGCCATTTCTGACCATTTCATTGAACTTAAGTGCAATTTTCAAACGACCGAGTGCATCCTGATAAAGAATTCTCGCCTGAGTACCGACAACGAGTTTATTCTTCTTCGCATCTCTGATCCAGACCCAGTTGTCTCTGTCCTGGAAACGTCTCTCGGGATCGATGCACGCCATGGCGGCCATGTCCGTCTTGTCGAGATCCGATTCCTTTCCCGTGAGGCATACCCATCTGAACGGGCCATAGCCATAGTCGAAAAGCACAGGTCCCATAATATCTTCCACGTAAGATGGCCATATGAAACCATCGAGTTCGTTTTTGCCATTTGCACAAATTTCGCTCACTCCAGCATCAAAGATCGCCTTCATGAAGCTGTTGCCGTAATCGAAGAAATAAACTCCTTTTGAAACAAGAGTTTTGATGGCTTCAAAATGTCTTTCGAGTGTCTCATTGACGAGTTCTATAAATTTCTTTCTATCGTTTGATAAAAGTTCCGTACGCTCTTCAAACGTGATTCCTGCTGGGCAATAGCCGCCATCATATGCGTTATGGCATGATGTTTGGTCGGACAACAGATCGATGTACACATCATTTTCCACTGCGTACTCGAGCAGGTCCACGATATTTCCGTGGTAAGCTATGGCAATGGCACGCCCTTCAGCCTGATACTGTTTTGCTTTATTGAATGTCTCCTCAGGCGTTTCCAGAATTTCTGAAACCCACCCCTGCGAATGACGTGTTTCAATTCTTGAGTAGTCCACTTCTGCGATAATGCCGACGCCACCAGCGATTTCAACCGCTTTCCCTTGTGCACCGCTCATTCCGCCGAGACCTGATGTCACGAACAATCTTCCTTTAAGGTCTTCTCTTTCTGGAATGCCGAG
>JAWSUW010000025.1:23222-25730 GCA_033549245.1 Bacillota bacterium
AGGTACCATGAACGATACCCTGTGGTCCGATGTACATCCAACCACCAGCTGTCATTTGTCCGTATGATGCCACGCCAAGTGCCGCTGCACGATTGAAATTGTCAGCGTCATCAAACATGCCGATCATTAGTCCGTTGGTGATGATCACTCTAGGAGCCGAGTTCTGTGATGCGAACAGTCCGAGCGGATGTCCTGATTGTACCACAAGTGTTTGCGTGTCGTTCATAACTTCAAGGTAACGCTTGATCAAATGATACTGCATCCAGTTCTGGCACACCGCTCCGGTCTCACCATATGTGATGAGTTCATAAGGGTATAATGCGATTGCAAAGTCGAGGTTGTTGTCGATCATCACTTGGATCGACCTTCCTTCAACCGTTTTTCCTTTATAGTCTTCTACAGATTTTCCAGCGATGTTGCCTACCGGTCTGAATCTGTAACCGTATATTCTTCCTTTGGTCAAAAGTTCTTCGAGGAACTCTGGCGCAAGTGTCTCATGCCATTTCTCAGGCACATATCTCAGCGCGTTCTTGAGTGCGAGTTCGATCTCGTCCTGGTTGAGTGTCAATTCGCGCTTTGGGGCTCTACGAATGCCTTTTTCAAACTCCGGATAATCCGGTAATGTGTCGAACAAATCTTCAAGTTTAACTTTCATTGATTTTTCAATTGCGTTGTTGTTCATCATAATAATATCCCTCCACCTACATAATACGTTTAATAGGATTATATTCCCGATGCGTCTATTTTTTGTCCACAGAATAGACGTTACATTCTGAAAATCTTATGGACTTTGAGTGCGGTCTGGATCGCGTAACGGTCTTCTTCGCTTTCGAGGTCTTTTTTGATGATTTCCTGTATTCTTCCAAGGCGGTATAGGATCGTGTTATAATGCGTGAACAACATCTCGGACATTTTTTTGAGGTTCCCGTTGCATTTGTAATAGACCTGAAGCGTCTTGATGAGTTCGGTGTCTTTACGTGCGTCGTAGACCATCAAAGGCTCAAGGATCTCATTGAAAAATATCTCGAGTTCGTTTTTGATGCCGCTGTTGGACAGCACTTTGTAAATACCCATTTCCTCGAAGAAAACAACATCCTCTTCCAAATAACCCACTGCGCCTTCAAGGGCTTTTGATGCATCGAGCAGACTTCTGTGGACCATGTTGAGGCCTTTGCAGATTCGTCCGACGCCCATTTTGGTCTGATGTTTTTTCATTTTTGTCTTAAGGATATCGTAAATGTATTTGGAGTAACGCTTGACGACCGGTCCGCCTTCGCCTTCTTTCAACATGACCAGGATGAAAATGCTGTCACTTTTGTTGAGAATCAAATAGGATCTTCCCATGTCTTTGCAAATGAGTTCAGCGAGGTATGCGGCTTTCAGCGCCTTTTCTGATTCATCGACCCCATTTCTGGTGGAGATACTGATGTTGAGCATCACATAATTTGCATTTTCAGAGAATCTGAAATTCGATGCGCGCTCCACAGCTTTCATGCGTCTTTGCTCATCCAGTGATATCATGTCGTCAAAGAACTCGATCTTATATTTGTTCTCCACTTCTTGTACGGAGATTTTCTTTAGGAACTCGAGTGCGATGATGTTGGAAGCGGCCTCAAGGCCGAGTTTGTCATAATTGGATATGGACTGGTCTTTTCCATATGTGACGATATGTCCATACACCTGGTTTTTGACAAAGATCGGAATGATAAGCCGTTCGATTTCCCTATCTTTGAACATGATCTTGTCCCAAATGAGTTTTGAGTTCTTTCCATCGAGCTGAATGCTCTCAATGTTTTCATATAAAAGCGCATAGTCGTTTTCAAATTCATTTTTGATGAAAAATGTATCTTCAAAATAGTAGTCTCTGATGAAGACCGGAGAAGGAATGGTTTTGTGGATGCTCTTGAGCACATCCTCTATGTTGCCGCCCTCGACGACGACATTCATCGTATCTTTATGTAATGTTTCCACGCGCTGAAGGACATTGGTCTGTTTGCGGAACATCAAATTGTAGACAACTGAAAAAATTTCCGTGAACGAGACATCATAATTGAGGTCCAGAAGCGCAAGTCCCTTTTCGTTGCATACTTCTATCACTTCCGGCATGATTTCATCCAGATATGGCGTGACTTTGATGAATACCGCCGATACTTTTTTGGATGCCAGTGCGCTGAAAAACTCTATTTGATCGTGAAGCATCAATTTCTCGAACATTTGGCCTGTAGTAAGTACTATTTGCCCGTCTTGTTCGATCCAGCTGATGATTTCGCGATCAAGCATGACATTGACAGATGTGATCTGTTGTTCGTTCAAATTTTCTCTGGTCAATAATTTTGATGATTGAAACAACTGTAGTGCCAATACCTCATCCAAAAAAACACTTGATTCATTTTTCAAAGATTTATCCCCCTGTTTATTACTTATTAATAATACAATTATATCAAATCAGGTGTTTTCTACAACTTATTATTTTTTCGTTGTGTGAATTAAACATAAAATTTTTTGTGA
>JAWSUW010000026.1:0-25165 GCA_033549245.1 Bacillota bacterium
AAAAATCGAAGACATGCTTACTCGAGAAATCATATTAGTTCCAGAAGAAATGACTGTTAAGGAATTTGCAGAAGTGATTCATAAGCCTATAAATGATATTATTGTCAAACTTATGGGACTTGGAATCATGGCAACAGTCAATCAAAATATCGATTATGATACTGCAGCACTCATTGCAATCGATTACAATATCACACTCGAAATAGAAGAAGTTATCGAAGAAAATCACGTTGAAGCTTTTGAACTTGACTTTGAAGATGAGCCAAAAGATCTGAAAAAACGTGCTCCAGTCGTTACAGTCATGGGACATGTCGATCACGGTAAGACTTCACTTCTTGATGCGATCAGAAATACCGGTGTAGCTGACGGAGAAGCAGGTGGAATCACTCAACACATCGGTGCTTCAGAAGTGGTCTACAATGGTGAAAAAATAGTATTCCTAGATACTCCTGGTCATGAGGCTTTTACTTCGCTTAGAGCCAGAGGCGCGAAAGTGACGGATATAGCAATTCTTGTTGTTGCAGCTGACGATGGTGTTATGCCACAGACCATTGAAGCAATAGACCATAGTAAAGCAGCTGGCGTACCAATCATTGTAGCAATCAACAAAATTGACAGACCAAACGCAAATTCCGATAAAGTCAAACAAGAACTATCTGACAGAGGTGTTTTGATTGAAGAGTGGGGCGGCGATGTCATCGCAGTACCAGTTTCAGCCAAAACAGGTGAAGGTCTTGAAAAATTGCTTGAGACTGTTTTATTGGTATCGGAGATGTTGGAACTCAAAGCCAATCCTGATAGACTTGGTATCGGTACAGTAATCGAAGCCAAAGTTGAAAAGGGTAGAGGAACCGTATGTACTATCATCCTTGAAAAGGGAACAATGAAAGTCGGCGATCCGATAGTAGCGGGAGTATCACATGGTAGAGTCAAAGCGATGTACAATGAAAAAGGTAAAAAGGTCAAGCAAATCGGACCTTCAACTACTGTCGAGATTGATGGACTTACAGATATTCCGCAAGCCGGTGAAAAAATCTATGTGACACCTGATGAAAAAACAGCGCGTTACATTGGTGAAAAACAGGCTATTGCTTATAGAGAGAAAACTCTCAACAAAAATACAAGCGTTACACTTGAAGAATTATTCTCTAAAATTCAAGCTGGCGTCATTAAAGATCTCAATCTTATTGTTAAAGCGGATGTACATGGTTCCGTAGAAGCAATTAAGCAGTCGCTTCTTAAGATTTCAAATGAAGAAGTGCGAATCAATATCATTCACGCCAACGTTGGTGCGATTTCGGAATCAGATGTTATTTTGGCATCTGCGTCCAATGCAATCATCATTGGATTCAACGTCAGACCATCTGTCAATGTAACTGCTGTTGCAGAACAAGAAGGTGTTGACCTTAGAACTTACAGAATCATCTATGATGCGATCAACGACGTTGAAACTGCCATGAAAGGCATGCTCGACCCTACATTCAAGGAAGTTGTTCTTGGCAGAATCCAGGTCAGAGCTACATTCAAAATTCCTTCAGGCATTATTGCAGGTGGTTATGTGACCAGTGGTAAAGTTGCACGTAACGCAAATGTAAGAGTCATCCGTGATGGAATTGTCATTCATGATGGCAAGATTTCTTCATTGAAGCGTTTCAAAGATGATGCCAAAGAAGTAGCACAAGGTTATGAGTGTGGTATCGGAATTGAAAAGTTCAATGATCTCAAAGAAAATGATGAAATCGAAGCTTACATCAACGAGGAAGTCAAAAGAGTATAGTAAGCCGAGAATAGACTAGAAAGAAGGTGTTTGTATGGCCAGTTCAAGAAACCGTAAAATAGCAGAAGAAATCAAGAAAATTGTAAGCCACCTTATGTTGGTTGAAATCAAGGATCCGAGAATCTCAAAACTTTCATCCGTAAATCATGTCGAGGTGACAAATGATCTTCGCTATACTACACTCTATATCAGTTGTTTCGATCCTAAACACAATGTTGAGATGACCATTGAGGGTCTCAACAGTGCAAAAGGGTTTATCCGTAAGGAGATTGGTAAGAGACTCAAACTGCACTTCACACCTGAACCTATATTCAAAGCGGATCATTCTGTTGAACACGGTATGCATATCAATGAAATATTAGGAACGCTGAATATAAAAAGTGATGAAGAACCAGATCAAGAATCAGATCAGGAATCACCGGAAGAAGATGAAGATGAAGAGGAATAGAATATGAATAACTTAGAAAATTTAAAGATCATCTTAAGTGATCCGAAAATCAAAAATGTATTCATCCTTCCACATAACATGCCCGATGGGGACACTCTTGGCTCTGCTATTGGTGTTTATCATCTGGTACAGAATTTTGATAAAAGGGGGTATATCGTCTTAAATGACGATATACCTTCTAATTTATCTTTTTTGCTATGTGATGGTGTCAGGATCCATAAGAGTTCGGATGTCAAATCAATGGATGTGGATGTAGCAATTGCTGTAGACTGTGGAGAAACAAAATTGTTTGAAGATCGCGTTCCACTTTTTCAAAGAGCCAAGCATACTTTCAACATCGATCATCATTTGACGAACTCAAACTATGCGGAGCACAATTATGTCAATCATGAAGCCTCTTCTACAGGTGAAATGATTTATCTGATTTATGATGAACTCAGTGTGAAATTAAATTCTGACGCTGCAAGGGCAATATATGCTGCTATTGTAACAGATACAGGTAGTTTCAGATATTCAAATACCAGACCACTCACATTCAAAGTGTGTGAGCGTTTAATCGAGTTTGATTTTGACTTTAATCAATTAAACGTGGAATTGTTTCAAAATAAATCACTGGAAAAACTGCAACTTCTCAATCACGTTTTTTCCACACTGCACCTCTATTTGAACGGAAAATGTGCTGTGGTCAGATTGACTGAGGAGATGATGAATAATTTAAATTTCGTCGAATATGACACAGATGGAATTGTTGAATTTATTAGAGATATCAAAGGCGTTGAAGTGGTGGTATTCATGAGGCATCTGAAAGATAGTGCCTACAAAATATCAATGCGTTCCAAAAATGACATTGACGTCAGTGCCATCGCACTTAAGTTTAAAGGAGGCGGCCATAAAAAAGCTGCTGGTTTCAAAATTGAAATGCCATACGATCAAATTGAAAAGCTTGTCGTAGAGGCAATTGAAGAGGCGATTTGATGAATCAAACTATTAACGGTGTCATTGTGATAGATAAACCTATGGATATGACATCCCATGATGTTGTAGCGATTATGCGCAGAAAACTGAAGACTAAAAAAATTGGTCACACGGGAACTCTTGATCCAATGGCAACTGGTGTACTTCCAATCTGTATAGGTAAGGCAACAAAAATTGTCGACTTCCTTATGGACCAAAAGAAGACCTATCATTGCACAATGATGTTAGGGACTGCTACGGATACGCAGGACCGATGGGGGGAAGTCATTCTGTCAGGCGATTGTACCGGTATCAATGAAAAAGAAATTACAGAAACTATTCTATCGTTTGTGGGTGAAATCCAACAAATTCCTCCAATGTACAGTGCATTAAAAGTAAATGGTGAAAAACTGGTGGATTTGGCCAGAAAAGGCATAGTAGTAGAAAGAGAAGCCAGGATCAGAACAATTCACAGCATAGAAAATATAGATGTCAGACAACATACTGCGTCTTTTTTGGTTACCTGTTCAAAAGGCACTTATATCCGTACACTGTGTCATGATATTGGAATCAAGTTAGGATGTTATGCCCATATGACTGAACTTCGTAGAACAGCATCTGATCCGTTTAAAATCGAAAGTGCGATGATTCTTGAAGATTTGTCACTTGAAAATATAGACAATCACATCATTTCTATTGAAGATGCATTAGACTGGATGCCATTGATCATTCTTCCTCGAAATGCAGAACTTTTAAAGCAAGTGGAAAATGGTGTGAGAAAGAATCTTGATAGGTATGTTAAAGAACCCGAAGATGTCAAAGACAAGTTTTACAGAGTATTTATAGAAGAACAATTTTATGGCCTCGCTGAAAGACTTGATAATGGCATTTATATGAAGAAATTGATGATAGGGTGATCAAATGAAAATATATTTTGAACTTGAAAATATCGATCCCGAAATCGAAGAGACTTCCATCGCTCTAGGCACATTTGATGGCCTTCATATTGGGCACATGGAAATTATTGAATATATAAAAGAAGCCGCTGTTGAAAAAGGACTTAAAACCTTTGTATACACTTTTTCAAATCATCCCAGAGAAATACTGACACCAGACAACGTTCCTTCAAAAATAATGGATGTAGATGAAAAAGTGCAAATTTTCACAAGAGCTGATATTGATTACTTGGCTCTAGTCAGATTTGATGAATATCAACTTGGTGTTGAACCAGAAGATTTTATTAAAGATGTTTTGATAGACAAAATGAATATGAGACATTTGACTGTGGGATATGATTATCGTTTCGGGAAAAAAGCGAGAGGCGACGTGAAGATGCTTATGGATTTTGCACCAATCTTTGGCTACACCTTTGAGATTGTGCAACCGATCATGAAAAATGAGGTCAGGGTTTCGTCATCTTTAATTAGAGAATTGCTCCGCAATGGGCAGATTGAAGAAGCCAATTTTTTCCTCGGAAGACGCCATTTTGTCAAAGGCTGTGTCGTCAAAGGAAAAGGCATGGGCAAGGGCATGGGAATTCCAACTGCCAATCTTCGGATCAAGGAAAACATCAGTACGATTAAACCAGGTGTTTATATAACAGAAACCATTTGGAAGGGGCGTGCTTATCATAGTGCGACAAATGTTGGATTTAATCCCACATTTGAACAGACTGGAATTCATATGGAGACGTATATGTTGGGAATTGATGAACCTCTTTATGGGGAAACAATAGAGGTTCATTTCATCAAGCGGATCAGAGATGAACTCAAGTTTTCCTCGATACCTGAACTTGTCAAGGCCATGGAAAATGATATACAGCAAATGAAGCTTTATTTTTCTTTACTCTGAAATGAAATGATGGTATAATTGTAACGTTGTAAACCATAGGCTTTGTTTATCGTTTCTCCGACGACCTACTAGGCTTATGGATAAATAAAAATAAGGAGGATCATTAAAATGATTACTAAAGAAACTAAAAGCAATATTATCGAGAAATTCAAGACTCACCCAACGGATACTGGATCACCAGAGGTGCAAATCGCAGTATTGACTCAAAGAATCAACGAGCTTAATGAGCATTTGCAAATTCACAAGAAGGACCACCACTCTAGAAGAGGTCTTTTGAAAATGGTTGGTAAGAGAAGAAGTCTTTTGAAGTATCTTAAAGATAACAATCTTGAGAAGTACAGAACATTGATTGCTGAACTTGGATTAAGAAAATAATTACAATGACAGGCTTGACACTCGTCAAGCCTTGTTTTTTTATTTGCTTGGTCATGTTTTAACCCTTTCTATTTCCACAATATTTTAGTATAATAGATAAGTAGTAATTCAACTTTTGATGTTGGAATTTATCTTAATATCCTACTTATTTGAAGTGAATTTTTCGAATAGAAAGATTGACTTGAAATAAGTAGGGTAAATTCTGGACATCAAGTCAAATTTAGGAGGTTTTATGATGGAAAATAACGGTTGCCAATCTGTTGGTAGCGAAAATGCAAGAAAAGTATACACTTTCGAAAAAATGATAGCTGGAAGACCTTTCAAAGTGGAAATCGGTAAAATAGCGAATCTCGCAAATGGTTCAGCACTTTTATATTATGGAGAGACTGTGGTTTTAGTAACGGCTACAGCGTCTAGAAAACCCAAAGCAGGGATCGACTTCTTCCCGCTCACGGTTGATTATGAAGAAAAATTATATTCTGTTGGCAAAATTCCTGGAGGATTCATTAAAAGGGAAGGCAGACCTTCAGATCGAGCAACTTTGACTGCAAGATTGATTGATAGACCGATGAGACCAATGTTCCCTGATGGCATGAAAAATGAAGTACAGGTAGTTGCTACTGTAATGTCTGTAGACCAAGATTGTTCACCGGATACAATTGCAATGAACGGAGCATCAATCGCACTCGGGATTTCAGACATTCCATTTGATGGTCCTGTTGCAGGTGTTACAGTAGGTTACGTGGATGGCAATTATGTGATTAACCCGACCATTGAAGAAAAAGAAAAATCTTCTCTCAATCTCATAGTGGCAGGAACTAAAGATGCTGTTGTCATGGTAGAAGCCGGTGCAGATATCTTATCTGAAGAGATTGTTCTCGGTGGAATTATGCATGGTCATGAAGCGATAATTGAAATTTGTGAATTCATAGATGAAATTGTTGCGGAACTCGGTAAAGAAAAATTCGACATCAAGCTGCCAGAAATCGATTTGGCTTTTGTAAGTGAAATAGAGAGTTTCCTTTTTGAGCGTATGAGTCAATCCGTTCGAATTCAAGAAAAACATGATAGAAATGAAGCACTTGACATTTTAAAAGATGATATGATCGCTTATTTTGAGGAGTCTCATCCGGATGAGAAGGATTTCTTGAAAGAACAGTTCAAAGCAATTGAAAAGAAAATAGTAAGAAAAATGATTATCAATGAAAATATTAGACCTGATGGAAGAACACCACATGATATCAGACCGATATCATGTGAAATTGGTTTGTTGCCGAGAACACACGGTTCTGGACTGTTCACCAGAGGCCTTACACAAGCCCTTACAATCACGACTTTGGGAGCTTTAGGCGAATCGCAGAGAATTGATGGTTTAGACCTTGAAGAAACCAAACGGTATATGCATCATTACAATTTCCCACCCTATTCAGTCGGCGAAGTTGGTTTTAGCAGAGTCAACAGAAGAGCCGTAGGTCACGGTGCACTTGGTGAGAGAGCTCTTTTACCAGTTATTCCATCAGAAATTGATTTCCCATACACAATCAGATTGGTTTCTGAAGTAGTAACATGTAATGGATCAAGTTCACAGGCAAGTATTTGTGGCAGCACATTGTCACTTCTTGATGCCGGTGTTCCTATCAAGGATTCAGTTGCAGGAATCGCAATGGGTCTTATTCAGGAAGAAGGAAAAATCTCTATTTTAAGTGATATCCAAGGCATGGAAGATGCACTTGGTGACATGGACTTTAAAGTTGCCGGTACTAAAGACGGTATTACTGCCCTTCAAATGGATATCAAAGTAGATGGACTCAACAAGGAGCTTCTTGAAAATGCACTTGAGCAAGCTCGCGTAGGCAGATTGCACATACTCAAGAAAATGAATGAGGTAATCAACACTCCAAGAGCCGAAATGTCTAAGTATGCTCCAAGAGTATTCCAAATTAAAATCAATCCTGACAAAATCAGAGACGTCATTGGACCGGGTGGTAAAGTTATTACTAGAATCACATCCACACACAATGTAAAAATTGATATTGACGACAGCGGTATTGTTCTGATTACAGCAGCTGACGGAATTGGTGGAGAAGCGGCTCTTAGAGAAATAGAATCTATCGTAAAAGTTCCTGAAGTTGGACAAGTTTACAAAGGTAAAGTATCTCGTATCTTGAAATTCGGTGCATTTGTAGATTTAGGTTTTGGAAAAGAAGGTCTATGTCATATTTCTCAGATCGACACCAAGCGAATTGCCAAAGTTGAAGATTCAGTAAACATCGGTGATGAAGTTATGGTTAAGATTATTGAAATTGATGATCAAGGACGTATCAATCTCTCTAGAAAAGTCTTATTGGAAGAACAAAATAAGGAAGCATAATAATTGATAAGATTATAAAGACCGATTTTAAAGAGATAATATTTGCAAATTTGCGAGTATTATCTCTCTTATGTTGTATTGAAGCTTAATTTATGAGGTGAAATATTGGTAAAGAAAATACAGCTCGACAATGGGATGGTTTTAGTCTGTCAAAAGCTGGAAGGATATAAATCTGTTACTATTGGTGTTTGGGTCAACACAGGGTCCTCTAATGAGTCAAAGCTTGAAAGCGGGATGTCTCATTTTATTGAGCACATGGTATTCAAAGGTACTGAAGGAAGATCTGCTAAGGATATCGCCATGGAAATAGATGGTATCGGCGGAGAAATCAACGCATATACCGCAAAAGAATGTACGTGCTATTATACAAAAACCATGGGTGCTGATCTGGAAGTCGGACTAGACATACTATCAGACATAACAATACACCCGAGTTTTATGGTTGAAAACATTGAAACAGAAAAAACTGTTATTTTGGATGAAATCAGTATGTATGAGGATTCTGCAGAAGAACTTGTGGATGATATCATCAATGAAATTACCTTTAGAAATCATCCGCTGTCATTGCCGATTCTGGGAACCAAAGAAACAGTGATGTCATTTAACAAAGATAAGGTCGTAAAATTCTATGAAAATCATTACAGACCAGATAATATGATCATTTCAGTAGCTGGTGATTTTGATTTTGATGAACTTGAGTCAAAAGCAAACATGTATTTTGGTGGATTCAAACGAACTTCAAGCATTGAATCTACTATAACACAGAAACCTGAATTCAATTGGGGTTTCAATTCAAGGAAAAAGGATTTTGAACAAATCCAAGTTGCGATTGAATTTCCTGGGATTCCCTTTGACCATGAACTCAGTTATGATATGACATTGCTCAGCAATCTTTTTGGAGGAACAAACAGTTCCAGATTATTTCAAAGCATACGTGAAGACAGGGGGCTGGCATATTCCATTTACAGCGAACCCAGTTTTTATGACGAGATCGGTACGTTAAGTGTATCTTTTGGTGTAGCAAAAGAAAATCTGAAAGAGACTATAAAAATTCTAAGTAGAGAAATCAATTTGTTGATTTCAGAAGGCTTTACAGAAATAGAAATTGAACATGCAAAGAGTCATCTTCGTGGAAGTTTTGTTCTTGGACTTGAAGGTAGTGATCAGCATATGGACCTCATAGGCCGAATTGAACTGTTTGCACATAAAGAAAAAAGTGTTTCAGATATGCTGAAAAAAATTGAAACCGTATCATTGGCAGGTGTTCGAACGCTAATTCGTCATTGTTTTACAAGCGGTGAGTTTTCTCTGGCAATTGTTGGTGATATCACCAACGATGAAGTCGAAAAAATATACGGAGTAATGAAAAAAAGTATAAATCAGTAGGGGGTAAATCAATGATTGTTAAAATCGTAAACAAATCGTCAAATCCATTACCGGAATATAAAACCAGCGGGTCATCAGGAATGGATTTACTATCCAACAATGAAGAAATCATAACGATCCAGCCAATGGAACGATATTTGATACCAACAGGTTTGTTTTTAGAGATCCCACTTGGTTATGAAGGTCAAGTCAGGGCAAGAAGCGGTCTTTCCATCAAAAATGGTATAACTTTAGTCAACTGTGTTGGAACCATAGATAGCGACTACAGGGGCGAACTCAAAATCCCTATCATAAATTTAGGCGATCAACCATTTGAAATCAAAAAAGGAGATAGAATCGCTCAATTAATTGTCACAAAGTACGAACAAGTCCTCTGGGAAGAAACAAAAGAAATTGAGGAATCTTCCCGCGGTCATGGTGGTTTTGGTTCCACAGGTATATAATAAAAAAAGAGGGTGATCTTTTGGCCAGTAAAAAACCGAATACAACAAAAACACCGGCAATAAAAACTACGACTAAGAAAAAGCCAACTGCCACTAAAAAACCAGCGGTCAATTCTGATGAACAGATCAAACATTATAAAATCAAGTATGAACTTAAAATGATTGGTCTTGTCGCATTGACATTGTTTATATTGATCAGCATCTACACTGGTGCTGGCGGAGTGGTCGGAACATGGTTTTCAGATGGCTTTTTAGGGTTGTTTTCTTACGTTGGTTATATCATGCCAATAGTCATTTTTGGAATCATTTTCGTCAACTTGAATCCGAACTTCAGACCAGCCAGACTAAGAATCACTTTTGCATTTTTATTATTTATAATAGGACTCAGTATTCTTACGACACTTCTACTTGCTCCAGGGGTTTCCAAGGAGTTGCTTCTTGCCACCGATGATTTTATGTCTCTTGACCAGATCAAGTCTTATTATTCAAGTGGTACCAGTTTGGAGAGTGGAGGCGTACTCGGTGCGGTTCTTACAATTGCCATAGGTAAAACAATAGGTTTTATTGGAGCCTATATAATAATTGCAGTTTCATTCCTTGCAAGTTTTATCATTTTCACTAGAATTTCAATTCAAGAATTGTGGGAATATCGTAAAAAACATAAGGATGAACGCAAAGCTTCAAAAAGAGAAGAGCAAGCCATAGTAGAATCAATGATAACTGAAGCAAAAACCGAAAAGAAGGGAAGGCCGACGTCAGACAACTCTTCGCCCAATTTCCTTTCAAGTCTTGAATCCATGAGAAAGGCGTCAAGAAAGAAGGATATTCAACCCTTCGATTATGACACCTATGAAAAGAAGGAAACACAAGCTAATGAACCAGGTAAAGGCATCGAGGAAAATGTTAAACATGCAGTACCAGTGCCTGAAATTAAACCGATAGAAAAAAAAGTCAATCCACAAACTCAAGACATACAGTATTTTGACCATGAAGCCAAACAAGTTGAAAAACTTAAGGATAAGGATATAGAACCAGAAACAAGGCAACAGGTCAACGCTGAAATAGCTAATAATGTAAAGAAATCTTTGGAATCTTATGTATTGCCGCCACTTAAAATTTTGAATCATCAACCTCAAAGTATGAAAGTGGAGGATAAGTCCGAATATATTGAAATGGCTAAACTGCTTGAAGAAACACTTAATAACTTCAATGTGGATGCCAAGGTGATTTCCGTAAAACGTGGTCCTTCAATAACCATGTTTGAAGTTCAGCCAAGTCCTGGTGTTAAAGTCAGTAAAATTGTCGGCCTCAGTGATGATATCGCCTTGAATCTTGCTACTTCACAGGTCAGGATTGCTCCAATTCCTGGAAAAGCAGCTATAGGAATCGAGGTTCCAAACAAGATTACCTCTATGGTAACTTTTCGCGAGGTAATCACTTCCACTGAGTTCAAGAAACAAACATCAAAGTTGACTATTGGACTTGGAAAGGATATTTCTGGCAACCCGATCATCGGTGATTTGTCCAGTATGCCTCACTTGCTGATTGCAGGTGCGACAGGTTCGGGTAAATCTGTTTGTGTCAATACGATCATATCCAGTATTTTATTCAATGCGAAACCCGATGAAGTCAAGTTTCTTATGATCGACCCTAAGGTTGTGGAACTTAGCAATTATAACGGTATTCCTCATTTGATACTTCCTGTTGTGACAGATGCTAAAAAAGCGTCGATTGCACTCAACTGGGCAGTCAATGAAATGACAAGAAGATATAAGATTTTTGCAGATATAGTTGTACGTGACATGAAAAGCTATAATAAAAAAGCTGAAGAGGGTAGATTCGAAAAATTGCCACAAATTGTCGTTATCATTGATGAGTTGGCCGATTTGATGATGATTGCCCCCAACCAAGTCGAAGATGCCATCTGTAGATTGGCTCAAATGGCAAGGGCTGCAGGAATTCACCTTATAGTAGCAACACAAAGACCGTCAGTGGATGTCATCACTGGATTGATCAAAGCAAACATACCATCCAGAATTGCGTTCTCTGTTTCATCTGCTATTGATTCGAGAACCATTATCGACATGGGTGGTGCAGAAAAGTTGCTTGGAAAAGGCGACATGCTTTACTATCCTGTGGGAGCTTCAAAACCCAAAAGAGCACAGGGTGCATTCATGTCTGATGAGGAAGTGGAAGCATTGGTTGGCTTCATCAAGAATCAAGCCATTGATGTAAAATACAATGAAGAAATACTAGATGATGTACAAAGTTACAATATGCCTTCAGAGGATGTAGATGAGCACCTGGATGATGCCATCAATTTTGTGGTGGAATCAGGTCAAGCGTCCGCATCACTTCTTCAAAGAAGATTCAGAGTAGGATATAATCGAGCCGCTAGACTTATCGATTCAATGGAAGAACGTGGAATCATTGGCCAACCGCGAGGCAGTAAACCCAGAGAAGTTCTGATGACGATGGCAGAACTGCAAGGGCTGAAAAACGAACCCGCAGACCATTCCATGAATGAATCAGCGGATATAGAAGGAATCAATGAATAATGAAAGAGGAACTAATGAAAAAGATATATATTGAAACACTTGGCTGTTCAAAAAACATGGTGGACAGTGAACAAATGCTTGGCATACTTGATGATGATTATACATTATGCGATGAAGCTCAGGATGCTGATATCGTTATTGTGAATACATGTTCTTTTATACATGATGCAAGAGAAGAATCCATTGAAACCATACTCGATCTTGCTAAACTCAAAAAAGATGGACATCTGGAAAAACTTCTTGTAACTGGCTGTCTTTCACAGCGTTATCCGGAGGATTTGCTTGTTGAAATTCCTGAAATTGACGCTGTTGTGGGAACCGGTAATTTTTTCAAGATAGGTGAGGTTTTGAAAAATATCGAATCTGGCTCAAAAGAGAAAATATTCGTGGAATCTATCGATCTATTGATTCCAGAAGATCTTCCAAGAATTTTGACGACACCTTCACACTATGCGTATCTTAAAATTGCCGAGGGTTGTGACAACCTTTGTACGTATTGCATCATTCCAAAGTTGCGCGGAAAATATCGCTCCAGAAGAATTGAAGACATAGTAGAGGAAGCAAAGGATCTTGCCTTACTTGGAATTAAAGAGTTCATAGTCATTGCTCAAGATACAACCCGTTATGGAATGGATTTGTATGGAGGTCCCAAGCTGGATCTGCTTTTGGATGAGCTGTCAAAGATCGAAGAAATCAAATGGATCAGAGTGCATTACTCATATCCTGATATTTTAGATGATCAATTATTGGATGGCTTTTTCAGAAACGAAAAAGTGATCAATTACTTTGATATCCCAATTCAGCATGCGAGCAACAAGATTCTAAAACTCATGAACCGCAAAACGTCCAGAGAGGATATCTTGGAGATCACAAGAAAAATTCGTGAGAGAGATGCGGATTCAGTGATTCGTACAACTGTCATCGTTGGCTTTCCGGGGGAAACCGATGAAGATTTCAATATTCTGATGGATCTGGTTCAAGAAGTCAAATTCGATCGTCTGGGTGCATTCACCTATTCGAATGAAGAAGATACCCCTGCTTTTAAATTGCCAAATCAAGTGGATCAAGAAGTGATGGAAATGCGCAAGGACGCTCTAATGTCCGCACAAATGATCATTTCTGAAGCCATATCATTTAGTAAAATCGGAAAAACCTTTGAGGTTGTCATTGAAGAAGTCGCTGAAGAGAACAAAATCTATGTTGGTAGAACGTCTTATGATTCACCTGATGTGGACGGTGTCGTATATGTTCATACTGATCAAGCGGTTGAACTCGGAGCATTTGTAAATGTCAAAATCAATGATGCTTTAGAATATGATTTGATTGGAGTGATTGCGGAATGAAAATGAATATTGCAAATCAATTGACCATTCTTAGAATTATTTTGATTCCATTTTTCATCTATTTTTTACTTGCAGACCAGTTGGCAGTGGCTTTCATCCTGTTCCTTTTAGCATCATTTACGGATTTTCTTGACGGCTATCTCGCAAGAAAACATCATTTGATTACTAATTTTGGAAAGTTTATGGATCCCCTTGCAGACAAGTTATTGATTACCTCAGCAATGATTTGCTTTGTTGAACTTGGTATGCTCAACTCATGGGTGGTTATTATAATCATTTCCAGAGAATTCATTGTAAGTATATTCAGGGCCATCGCCGCCGCTGAAGGAATTGTCATTGCAGCCAGCTGGTGGGGGAAAGCCAAAACTATTTCCCAAATGCTCATGGTAATAATTTTACTGCTTGATAATTATCCTTTCAGTCTGATCAATTTGCCAGTAGACCAAATTTCAATTTATTTGGCAACCATTTTGACAGTTGTGTCTGGTTATGACTATATTGTAAAAAATAAACAAGTATTGAAAGAATAACCTATCAGGTTGACGTAATATTATTATGTCAACCTGTAGTTGTATAGGAGGAAAAATGAAAGTAGGAATACTAGCAATCGGAACTGAATTGTTGATGGGGCAGACAGTCAACACCAATGCCTCATATTTGAGCCGTGAACTCAGTGAAATGGGAATCAGTGTATTTTATCATTATACAGTGGGAGACAATCCTGGACGTATTCAGTTGCATTTGAACGCTCTTTTGGAACAATGTGATACAGTATTCACTACTGGTGGACTTGGTCCGACTCTGGATGACATCACGAAAGAAATCGTAGCGGATACTTTAGGGTTGGGTATGGTTATGGATCAACATAGTTTGGATCGAATCAAAGAGCGTTTTGGGATGTTCAACAAAATAATGCCGGAAAGCAATATCAGACAGGCATATTTTCCAGAAGGCGCGACGATTTTAGACAATGACTGTGGCACAGCACCAGCTTGTATAGTCTCAGTAAAAGACTCAGACAAAAATATAGTGATCCTACCAGGACCTCCTAAAGAGATGAAGCATATTTTCGAGAAATATATTAGAAGTTTTTTACTTGAGAAAAATCAACACGCTATGCATTCCAAGTACTTAAGCATTTATGACCTCGGTGAGTCCACGGTTGAGGATGCACTTTTAGATCTGGTGACCAATCAAACCAATCCTACGATTGCTACTTATGCAGGTGATGGAAAGGTGCTCCTTAGAATCACATCTTCTGGACTTGAAAAAGGAATGAATGAACTTGCAGTTGATGAAATGGTGGAAACGGTCAAATCCAGGATCGGATCGCATGTCGTTTCCGATAACGGAGATGATATCGATAAGGTGATTTTAGAGATGCTCATTCATCAAAAGCTTAGAATTGCATTTGTTGAATCTTGTACTGGTGGACTTTTATCTTATTCACTCATCAAGAATCCTGGGTCTTCTGAAGTCATAGACAGTTCACTTGTGACTTATTCAAATGAAGCCAAGATGCGTGAAGTCGGTGTTAAATCAGAAACACTTCAAACTTATGGGGCGGTCAGTCATCAAACTTGTCATGAGATGGTTTCGGGACTCGTTGACAAAACAGGTGTGGATATTGCAGTTAGTATAACTGGCGTCGCAGGACCAACAGGTGGTACACGTGAGAAACCTGTTGGGCTTGTATATATTGGTATCTTCTATAAAGGTGAGATTTTGACCTTTGAAAATCACTTCACTGGAGATCGTGAGACTGTTCAAAGAAGAACTGTATTAAAAGCTTTGAAACTGCTTTATGATAGACTGACCTCACAAACGAATTGACAAAATATGGTAAAAACGTTATCATTAAGAAAAGGTTGATTTACTGAGATGATATGTTATAATTAAACAGAACAAACGTTCTTATTATGGAGGTAGGTATACTTATGAATGAAAGACAAAAAGCACTTGATAGCGTGATGGGACAAATAGAAAAGCAATTCGGCAAGGGATCTATTATGAAACTTGGAGACGAGTCCGCAAGGATGAACGTCGAGAGTATTCCAACAGGTTCTATCGATCTTGATATCGCACTCGGAATTGGTGGCATTCCAAAGGGAAGAGTCATTGAAATCTACGGCCCTGAATCTTCAGGTAAAACAACTGTGACACTTCATATGATTGCTGAAACCCAAAAGAGAGATGGAGTCGCAGCGTTTATTGATGCTGAACATGCACTTGATCCAGTATATGCAAAAAACATTGGTGTCAACATTGATGATCTCATCGTTTCACAACCGGATACAGGAGAACAGGCGCTCGAAATAGTAGATGCATTAGTGAGAAGTGGAGCAGTGGATATCATTGTTATTGACTCTGTCGCGGCACTAGTTCCAAAGGCGGAGATCACTGGTGAAATGGGTGATTCCCACATGGGTCTTCAAGCTCGTTTGATGTCGCAAGCCTTGAGAAAACTGGCAGCTATCATCAACAAGTCTCACTGTACTGTTATTTTCATCAACCAATTGCGTATGAAAATCGGTGTCATGTTCGGGAATCCTGAAACAACAACCGGTGGTAATGCTCTTAAATTCTATGCTTCAGTAAGACTTGATGTCAGAAGAATAGATTCCATAAAAAAAGATGCAGATATAGTGGGTAACAGAACACGTGTCAAAGTTGTCAAAAATAAAGTAGCACCGCCATTCAAACAAGCGGAATTTGACATCATGTATGGACAAGGGATCTCAAAAGAAGGTAGTGTACTTGATGTTGCCGCATCAGTGGATATCATAAAAAAATCTGGTTCTTGGTATAGTTATAATGACAATAAGATCGGTCAAGGAAGAGAGAATGTCAAAGAATATCTCATCCTCAATCCGGATGTTTGTGATGAAATCGAGCAGCAAGTCCGCGTACATTTCAATTTGCTTCCCACAGAGAAAAAAGAACAAGCATAATTATACTCAAATAAAGTCAATATGCCCCGTGCAGATGTTTACAGGTCTTGACAGTTTGCTTAAAAAAATATAAAATTAATTGTATAGGTGTACCATGGTGCATCTAAATTAATCGTATAAAGATCAGGTCATCTGATCTTATCATTTAAGCAAGGGGGTGAACGACATAAACGTACCAGTATATTTAGTAGTGATTATAAGTGGTGTATTGGCTGTAATTGGCGTTGGTATCGGTTATGTTTTAAGAAAGAATACAGCAGAAAAAGAAATTTTAAGTGCTGAATTTAAAGCAAAAGAAATCATTGCTGAAGCAAGTAAAGCCGCAGAATCGCTCAAAAAAGAAAAAGTACTTGAAGCAAAAGAGGAAGCTCATCAAATTCGTAAGGAAATTGATCGAGAAACGAAAGATCGTCGTGCTGAAATGCAAAAGTTGGAGAGAAGAAATCTTCAAAAAGAAGAAGCCCTCGATAAAAAAGCCCTCAATTTGGAGAATAAAGAAGACAAATTGGCTGCCAAATTAAAGACTGTTGAAAATAAGGAAGCTGATGCTGAAGCACTTTACGAGAGACAGATCAAAGAATTAGAGAGAATTTCTGAATTAACAATTGAAGAAGCTAAGAATCAACTTTTATCCGACATTGAAAAAGAAGTTAAGCATGACGCTGTTCTTATGATGAAAGATATCGAAGGTAAAGCGAAAGAAGAAGCAACCAAGAAAGCTAAGGACATTTTGGCATATGCTATTCAAAAATGTGCAGCTGACTATGTTGCCGAGACAACTGTATCACTTGTAAATCTTCCAAATGATGAAATGAAAGGCAGAATTATAGGTAGAGAAGGTCGTAATATTCGTGCACTTGAGACGCTAACAGGTGTCGATTTAATCATTGATGACACTCCAGAAGCTGTTATTTTATCTTCATTCGATCCAATTAGAAGAGAAATTGCTAGAATTGCACTAGAAAAATTGATTATTGACGGTAGAATTCATCCGGCTCGTATAGAGGAAATGGTTGAAAAGTCAAAGAAAGAAATTGAACAAATCATCAAAACTGAAGGTGAGAATGCGACTTTTGAGGTAGGTATTCATAATCTTCACCCTGAACTGATCCGACTTGTTGGTAGATTGAAATACCGTACAAGCTACGGTCAAAACGTTCTAAAACATGCAATTGAAGTTGCACATTTAGCCGGTTTGATGGCTGCAGAAATAGGAGCAGACGTTAAGGTCGCTAAGAGAGCAGGTCTTTTACATGATATTGGTAAAGCGGTTGATCATGATTTGGAAGGCACACATATCGAACTTGGTATGCAAATTCTTAAAAAATATCGTGAGTCAAAAGCAGTTATTCATGCTATGAGTACGCATCATGGTGATTTTGAGCCAGAATCAATTGAAGCAATTCTTGTTACTGCAGCAGATGCACTTTCTGCGGCGAGACCTGGCGCAAGAAGAGAAACTTTAGATACGTATATTAAGAGATTAGAATCTTTAGAAGGTATTGCAAATAGTTATGAAGGTGTTGAAAAATCATTTGCAATCCAAGCTGGACGAGAAGTCCGCGTTGTGGTAATCCCTGAAAAGATCAATGATGACAATATGTTCTTACTTGCTAGAGAAATCAGTAAGAAGATAGAGGCTGAATTGGATTACCCGGGTCAAATAAAGGTTAACGTGATCAGAGAATCAAGGGTCACTGATTTTGCAAAATAATTATACAATAGAGCTATTACGGAAATTAGAAGAATTCATTTATGGATTCTTCTTTTTAATTGTTTAATTCACATTTTACATATGTTTAACATTTTTGGAGAAGGGTATATCACTAATAATAATTGTCTGATAATTGCACTAAGGAGGATTCTAATTATGGAGGTACTAAAAGTAGCAACCAAATCTAATCCAAATTCTGTAGCAGGAGCGTTAGCGGGTGTCATAAGAGAAAACGGAAGTGCAGAGATTCAAGCCGTAGGAGCTGGGGCATTAAATCAAGCGGTAAAAGCAATTGCAATTGCTAGAGGTTTCATGGCACCAAGTGGTGTTGATTTAATTTTTATACCAGCATTCACAGAAGTTGATATTAATGGTGAAACCAGAACAGCCATTAAACTCATCGTTCAAAAAAGTATATTAAAATAGGAGGTACTCATCGTGGAAGTTTTAAAGGTGTCATCAAAATCAAATCCTAATTCTGTTGCTGGTGCCTTGGCAGGAGTCATAAGGGAACACGGCAGTGCAGAAATTCAAGCTGTAGGAGCAGGAGCGATTAATCAGTCTGTCAAAGCTATTGCCATTGCAAGGGGCTTTGTTTCACCTTCTGGAATCGATCTTGTATGTATTCCAGCCTTTTCAGATATTATAATTGATGGCGAGGAGAGAACAGCTATCAAGTTGATTGTACAACCAAGATGAAATTCAAATAAAGAGCTGAAAAGCTCTTTTTTATTTGTATTTGCAATAAAAGTATATTATAATAGTACAGAAAGTGTATTATTATTATAAAATACGATTAATTGTTCGTGTTCTTAAGGAGGCAATTAAATGCATGATATTTATCAAAATCCCTTGGTGGAACGATACAGTAGTGAAGAAATGCTCAATATTTTCTCTCCACTAAACAAATTTTCAAACTGGAGAAAACTATGGATCGCTTTAGCGGAGTCCGAGCAAGCATTAGGACTCAATATTTCAGATGATCAAATTGAAGAAATGAAAGCACACATCTATGATATTGATTTTGAGATGGCAGCCATGTATGAAAAGAAATTCAGACATGATGTCATGGCTCACGTTCATACTTATGGAGAACAATGTCCTAAAGCAAAACCGATAATCCACCTTGGAGCAACAAGTGCTTATGTTGGCGATAATACCGATCTTATAGTCATGCGCGAGGGACTTTACCTTGTACGCAATAAGTTGGCAGTTTTGATAGATAAATTGTCATTATTTGCTGAAGAAACCAAGGATATTCCGACTCTAGGCTATACTCATTTTCAACCAGCTCAATTAACAACAGTTGGGAAGAGGGCAACACTTTGGATTTTGGATTTGGTGATGGATTATGAGGATGTATGCATTCTAATCGATCAGTTTAAAATGAGAGGTGTCAAAGGCACTACAGGAACTCAAGCTTCATTTTTAAATTTGTTTAATGAAGATCATGATAAAGTTGAAGCTCTCGATCAAATGGTTTCCAAGAAAATGGGTTTTAATGATACCATAAGCGTTACTGGCCAAACCTATACAAGAAAGTATGATGCAAAAGTTGCGAATGTCCTTGGAGGCATTGCTATATCGCTACACAAGATGACAAATGACATCAGACTACTTCAATCACTCAAGGAAGTTGAGGAACCTTTTGAATCCAATCAAATAGGATCATCAGCAATGGCTTATAAACGGAATCCAATGAGGAGTGAAAGAATATCATCTCTTGCCAAGTATGTAATGTCATTGTCTTCAAGTCCACAAATGGTTGCAGCAACACAATGGTTTGAAAGAACTCTCGATGATAGTGCCAATAAGAGACTTGCAGTTTCTGAAGCATTCCTTGCAATAGACGCTTGTCTGGATATATCTAATAATGTTGCTACTGGGCTCGTAGTATATGAAAAGGTCATTGAAAAGCATGTTCTTGCGGAACTACCTTTCATGGTCACTGAAAACATCATCATGGAAGCTGTTAAAAAAGGTGGAGATCGACAAGAATTGCATGAAGCAATCAGAGTACACTCTATGGAAGCCGGTAAAAAAGTGAAAGTAGAAGGACTTGAAAATGATTTGCTCGATCGAATAGAAAGTGATCCAATCTTCAATCTTACACATGAAGACATTTTACTTCTATTGAATCCTAAAGATTATATTGGTAGAAGTTCAGAACAAGTGGTACAGTTTATCAATAAAGAGGTGGAACCCATTAGAATGGCTCATTTAGATGTCCTTGGTAGAGAAGTAGCTTTAAAAGTTTAAAATGTTACCGAAAGTGGGTTTAATTGCCAACTTTCGGTTTTTTTATATTATCAAATGGGTAGTAAATATGTTAAGATAAAAAAAAGAAGATAAAGGAGGCTTTATGAAATTATTAAGTAATCAAGGCTTTGATCTTTCTGCACAATACATTATCAATAACGCCAGATACCTTGAGAAAATTTTACTGGATCATCATTTTATCGTACCTTGTGGTGAGAAAATTGTGAAAGCTCTTCAAATGTATCAAAACAAAGATGGGGGATATGGTAATGCTCTTGAGCCAGATTTCAGATTGCCACATTCATCAGCTATGGCGACTTCAATCGCTTTAAGATTCTTAAAAATGTTCGATGAACATAATATTGCCGAGGTTCAAATTCATAATGCCATCAGATATCTTGAAAGTACTTTTAATAAGGAAATCTCTGGATGGGAAGCTGTTCCTAAAATGGTCAACATTTACCCTCATGCACCATGGTGGCATAGAGTAGAAGATGTGGATTACATCAGTGGCAATCCTTCTGCTGAGCTCGTAGGATACTTGTACGCCTATAAATCCTTTGTGACCAGTCTTGATGTGGATGAACTTATAGAATTCTATGTAAGTAGATTTGAAAGCATGAAGCAATTTGAGGAGCATGAAGTATATTGTTACATAAGACTTTATGAGATTTTACCAAAAGAGTATAAAACGCGTATGTTTCCGAATTTAAGAGTCGCTTATGATGAGCTGGTAAGCCTCGATCGTGAATCCTGGAAAAAGTATGTGCCTTATCCACTAAAATTTATTGGAGTTACAGAAGAATCCATATTTGTGATCTCTGATGAAGATTTGGAAGAGAACCTAAACTATTTGATAGATGAACTTCAGAATATTGGTATGATTCAGCCAACATGGTCGTGGACTGAATATGAAGCGGAGTGGGAAGTGGCAAAACGTGAATGGACTGGTATACTGACTATTGATGCCTTACTGATTTTGAAACGTTTTAATCGATTGGAAAAAACAACTTTACAAAAAAAATGATTGTGCTATACTAATTAAGGCTTTAAAAAGTGTTTCCTTGGTACCCACTATAAAAAACAAGGGGTTATGTGCTGTTTTATTTTCGTGCAAATATCCCCTAAACATGTTTTCATGTGGTGGGGATTTTTTTATGGGAATAGCCATTGACAGTTCGAAACCATCCTGTCAAAAAACAAAACTAGGGAGGAAATCATGAACAACAGAGTCAAGTACATCATTCATGCGGGAATAATTGCAGCGTTATACGTTGTATTGGTAATGGTATTCAGTTTTAGCAGTTTTGGTCCAATTCAATTCAGAGTTGCTGAGGCTTTAACCATTTTGCCATTTTTTACACCTGCAGCAATACCAGGTTTATTTGTAGGATGTCTTATCGCTAATATTGTTGGAGGCGCAATCATCTGGGACACAATATTTGGAAGTCTTGCAACGTTGCTAGCAGCTTATTTGTCCTATAAACTTAGGAAAAATCAATTTTTGGTACCAATACCTCCGATTGTCATCAATAGTGTTGTTGTTGGCATTTTACTCAAATACGCTTATGGAATACCTGATGGCTTATTACTGCTCATGGGAAGTGTCTTCCTTGGACAGTTGTTTGCTGTTTATGGACTAGGTATGATTCTTATGAATGCCCTTAAGCCTATCAAGAAGATATTTGGTTTGGATCAATAAATAAGAAAACAGAGTAGGGATACTCTGTTTTTTTATTTAAGTATAGATCATTTTCTTCGTCATGCCACCATCAATAACGATATTTTGACCATTTATGAAATCATTTTCGGGGTTACATAGGTACAAACAAGTATTTGCAACGTCTCTAGGCATTCCGACACGTCTAGATGGGTGTTGTTCATGGTCATTAGGCTCAAGCGAGTCATAATCTCCAATTTCAATCCAACCTGGACTGATTGAATTTACAGTTATTGGCAATTTGCTCAAACTGATTGCCATAGCATGTGTGAGTGCAACAATTCCTCCTTTGGATGACGCATAAGCCTCAGATCCTGGTTCAGACATCGTAGCACGTGTCGAAGCGATATTGATGATACGGCCATACGAGCTTTCGGAATTTTGAATTTTTTTAGAAAAGAATTGTGAGATTAAAAATGGTGCTCTTAAATTCACAGCCAAAGTTTCATCCCATTCATCAACCGAAATCTCCAGGAAGTCTTTAAACATACTGATGCCAGCGCAATTAATAAGGATGTGAAAAACGCTGTAGGATTCGTTCAGTTGAGTAAGGATCTGCTGAAGTTGTTTTGAATCGCGTAGATCGCATGTTTTATAATCAAAACGATCAGTATAAACATTTTTCATGGATCTCAGTTTGACTGGATCGATGTCAATGGCGATAATGTGTGCATTCAGTTTATGGAATGTACGAACCAGTTCGCGTCCAATGCCGCCAGCAGCGCCAGTGATGATAATATTGTAATTTTTATAGTCCATATTGAACCTCCTTGAATCTAATTATATTTTAAGAGAGTTACTGCAAAAAAGCTAGTCAATTGTTTCGTGAGATGATATAATGAATTAAGCAACTATTCCTCAAATGTATATTTAGGGAATAGTTGCAATGAATAATAAAATGAGGTGCAAAAATGGCCACAAACAAGCCCCCTACTCAAAAAAGTCGAAAATTATACAATAAGTCCGATGTTCCAGATAACATTGTTCTCAAACAAAATGACATGCTTCAAAAATGTGCAGAACTTGAATCGGTTCTACCAGATTTTTTGAAAGACTATTTTATATATTTAAAAAATTCTATTGCGCTGAGTTCACGTGTTGCTTATTTGAGTGATCTACTTTTCTTTTGTAACTACATGGTTCACTCTTCCGATCTATCTGCTGCTGGATCTCCTAAGCAAATCACCGAAGATGAGTTTACACGACTTATAGCAAAAGACATCAATATTTTTCTTGGTGATTACTGTACCAGATATATTATGGAAACAGATAATGCCGATTACATTATGGAAAACCATAGCCGTTCATTAGCTCGTAAACGTTCCTCACTCAGTGTATTGTTCAAGTTTTTATATCGCGAAGAGAAAATGGAAAAAAATCTGTCAGATGGACTGAATCCTATCAAATTGCCCAAACCACAACCCGACGCCATAAAAAGACTCGAAATTGAAGAAGTTGCAAAAATGCTAGACGCTGTAGAAAACGCCACAGGTTTGACGGATAAGGAAATACAGTACTGGGAAAAAACAAAACGACGTGACAAAGCCATTTTAGTTTTGTTTACAACTTATGGACTTAGAGTAAGTGAAATGAATCAACTCAATTTGAGTTCAATCAATTATGCACGTGAAGAATTCAAGATCTATAGAAAACGTGGTAAAGAAGTCAATATGCCTCTCAATCGATCAGCAGTTGCTGTTATAAGAGATTATATCGATAATGAAAGACCAATATGTAATGACGATGATGACCCGCTTTTCTTATCTCTTCAGGGAAAACGGATGACAGTAAGAACCATCAGAGAATTGGTGAAAAAATACACATCAATTGCCATGGAAACTCCAAGGAACAAAGGTTACTCACCACATAAGTTACGTGCCACAGCAGCGTCGTCCTTGATTCAGTATGGGTTTTCCATTTACGATGTTCAGAATTTATTGGATCACGACAACGTAACAACCACTCAACTATATGCGGCTCATAAGAAAAATGCAAAACGCGATGTAATCAATCAGTATGAACTTTTAGATGAGTATAATAAGAAGGATAAAAAATAATTTTAAAACCGTATGACATCCCGTGAGGATATCGTACGGTTTTAGATTATTTTTTGGCCAAAGGAATCTCGAGGGTTTCACCAGCGAATAATTCTGCGTTTTCCAAATCATTAAACTTCTTGATTCTATAAACGACCTCGCGCAGATCCTCATCATAATAATTATATATGGATGCCAACCCCCATAAAGTATCTCCAGACTTTATTGTTACAGATACTGTTTTAACATTTGTAGACGCTTCCGACATGAATGAACCTGAAATGTATGTAATCAAAACACTTATTAGAATGAGTGTCAAAACTGTAGCAATTATGAATCGGCTTTGATTAACGATAACGATTTTTCTTTTGTGTTTCCCTCTAGTAGTTTGAATTTTTGCAGATGACATATAAACGACCTCCTCAATCACAAATGAAACGTATGTTCTATAAAGTTATTATATACGAACGTGCGTTCTTTGTAAAGCAAAAAATAGAACTAATGTTGTCAATCACTTTTGAAAATGTCCCGAAAAAATCAAATCATTAGCACCCGCATAAAGCAGGTGCTTTTTTAGATGAAGTCTTTAATGATCTCTTGTGTATTAATTATATCTTCATAAGTATAATCGTATTGGGTAAAATGTTTTTTCATAAACTTGTTAAGGGCACTTTTTTTCCATGGATGGATCATTGGTGGAATATTGCGTTTAACAGGTAAGTTGGTCAACTTATTAGGAGAGTCAAAGTATCTGGATTTAAGTTCATGTGTTGGAATAAGGTCAAGTTCATAGACTTTATCATTGATAGAAGCCAGTATATTACCGTCAAAGGCTTTTATGACAATCACGGAGGTCCCTTTGTGGTAATAAACAGGAAGTCCTCGGTCATCAATAGGCTTGAAATGGCTTTTTTCAAACTTAATGGAATGACCTGCATCGATTTTACGATTGGCAATTACCGCAAGCGTATGATTGATT
>JAWSUW010000027.1:0-25105 GCA_033549245.1 Bacillota bacterium
CAAATTGACTGTTGTAAAGATCCGCATAAAATCCATCGTTGCTCAGAAGATTAAGGTGTGTTCCCTGCTCGACTATGTCGCCATGATTCATGACCAAAATCAAATCCGCATCGCGAATCGTCGATAACCTATGCGCTATGATGAAGCTGGTTCTATTCTTCATCAGATTGAGCATGGCATTTTGAATTTGGACTTCCGTCCTGGTATCCACAGAGCTTGTCGCCTCATCTAGAATCATAAGTACTGGATTTGACAAAATTGCCCTGGCAATGGTAATCAGCTGTTTCTGCCCTTGGGACACATTGGAGGCATCCTCATTCAAAAGCATATCATACCCTCCAGGCAAAGTGTGCACAAAACTGTCCACATGAGCTGCCTTTGCAGCCTCAATCACTTCTTCATCTGAAGCATCGAGCCTTCCATAACGGATGTTTTCCATGATGGAAGCGTTATAAAGCCAAGTATCCTGTAGTACCATTCCAAATTGATCTCTAAGATCATTTCTGGTGAAATCTCTGATGTCATGTCCATCCAGTTTGATCCTACCGGAATCCACATCATAAAATCTCATTAGAAGCTTGACCATAGTAGTCTTACCTGCGCCTGTAGGTCCTACAATCGCTACACGTTGACCCGGCTTGATTTCAACTGAAAAATCATTGATGATGGTCTGATCCGCTTTGTAACCAAAATGCACATTTTCAAACTCGACATGTCCTTTTACATTGACATTTCTAACAGGATTCTCTGATTCTACAAGTTCTTCTTCCTCGTCCAAAAATTCAAATACACGTTCTGCTGAAGCGACCGTTTGTTGAAGGACATTTGAGATATTTGCAAGTTGAGAGATGGGTTGGGTAAAGTTTCTCACATATTGTATAAACGCTTGGATATCTCCCACTTCAATCGCATTCTTAGCTGCAAGTGTTCCTCCAAGCACACAGACTGCCACATAACCAATGTTTCCAACGATGGTCATGACCGGCATCATGAGCGATGACAAGAATTGTGCTTTCCACGCTGTGCCATACAGATTGTCATTGAACTCATCAAAAGTCTCAATACTCTTAGCTTCTGCATTGAATGCTTTTACAATCACATGTCCACTAAAGATCTCCTCAATGTGACCATTCACATGTCCAAGTTGCTTTTGTTGCTCCTTAAAGTGTTTTTGGGACTGTTTGACGATCATCATCACAAGCAACATCGAAACCGGAATGATTGTGAGTGCCACAAGTGTCATCAAACCACTGATGCTGATCATCATGATGAGTACCCCGACTACCGTGGTAAATGAAGTGATGATCTGAGTCATACTTTGGTTCAGGGTCTGACTGACCGTGTCCACATCATTGGTGATTCTCGAGAGCACTTCACCATGATTGGTATCATCAAAATACTTGAATGGCATTCTATTCATTTTTTTCGAAATCTGTTTTCTCATGTTGTAACTGACTTGCATGGAAACACCTGTCATTATATAGCCTTGAATGTAGGAAAAGATTGAACTGAGCCCATATAAAACCACAAGTGTCAAAAGGATTCCAGAGATATAGGAAAAATCAATTCCACTGGACGAATCCACCATTTTTCCCATAACGCCTTCAAAAATCTTAGTCGTTGCCCTACCGAGGAGTTTAGGTCCGAAGATTCCAAATGTTGAGCTACCTACAGCAAAAAGGATGACTACTCCTATCTTGAGTTTATAATCACTTAGGTATGATGCAAGTCGCTTCATGGAACCTTTGAAATCTTTGGCTTTAGCGCCTCCCATCATCATGGCTCCCGGTCCGCCTCCCATGCCTTGACGTTGAGGTCTGTTATTTTTGTTGTTCTCACTCATGACAGTTCCTCCTCGCTGAGTTGTGACATTGCAATTTCTTTATAAGTCGAGCAGGTTTCCATCAACATTGCATGTGTACCATGACCAACCATGATCCCTTCATCAAGCACCAGGATTTGATCTGCGTTCTTTATTGTTGAAACTCTTTGTGCGACGAGTAAAACTGTCGCTTCTTCCATTTTTGTCTTCATGGCTGATCTTAAGGCAGAATCTGTTTTGAAGTCCAGTGCTGAGAAACTATCGTCGAATATATAGATCTTTGGTTGTTTGACGAGCGCTCTTGCAATGGAGAGTCTTTGTTTTTGTCCCCCGGAGACGTTTGTACCGCCTTGAGAAATCGGTGCCTGCATCCCTTCATTTTTTTCATTTATGATTTCAGAGGCTTGAGCGATATCAATTGCTTTATCAATGACCTGTTCCTCCGCAAATTGATCTCCGAACTTTAAATTACTTTCTATTGTTCCACTAAAAAGGATTGCCTTTTGAGGCACATATCCGATAATCGATCTTAAATCCGATTGTTTCATAAGGTGAATCGGAACGTCATCAATCGATATGGTCCCTTCAGTCGCATCATAAAATCGAGGAATCAGATTGACCAAAGTGGATTTTCCACACCCTGTCGATCCAATGATTGCGGTCGTCTTTCCAGGTTCAGCCACAAAACTTATATTTTTAAGCATGTTCTCTTCCGCGCCAGGATATTTGAATGAAACATTATCAAACACAACTCGTCCACTTCCAGCAGTATTGACACTCTTGGGAGACTCAGGATCATGGATCATTATATCCTTATCCAGAACTTCCGAAATCCGCCCTGCGGAAACTGTCGCTCTTGGAATCATGATGAACATCATTGAAAGCATCAAAAATGCCATGATGATCTGCAGCGCATACTGCATAAATGCCATCATATCACCAACTTGCATAGCAGATGCCTCGATCTGCTTGGCACCGACCCACACAATTAGAAGTGTGACTCCGTTCATGATCAGCATCATCACTGGAAATAAAAATGACATGATTCTACCTACAAACAAATTCGTTTTAGTCAAATTTTGATTGGCATCATCAAATCTTTGTTCTTCGAAAGATTGGGTGTTGAATGCTCTAGTGACCATCATTCCAGAAAGATTTTCTCTGATGACTCGATTCAATCCATCGACCATTTTTTGGATGGCTTTGAATTTTGGAAGTGCAATTGAAAATACTACTATTATTACCCCTAATAGAACAATTACAGCAAGTGCAATGATCCATGACATGGAAGTGCTTTTCTCAAGTGCTTTTAAGATACCACCCACCCCAATGATTGGAGCATAAAATAGCATCCTGATCATCATGACCATAAGATTTTGAATTTGTGTGATGTCATTGGTGCTCCTCGTTATAAGTGACGCTGTTGTAAAATGGTCCATCTCAAAACTGGAAAAACTAGCCACTTTCGTGAAAACCGCTTTTCTGAGATTTCTGCCCATTCCCGCGGCAACTTTCGCTGCTATGAAGCCCACAGCAATAGATGCCACAGCACCTGCAAGTGCGATCAAAAGCATTTTGCCACCTGTTCTAAGGATATAATCTCTTTGAAATTTCACACCATCCACACCTAATTGCTCGTTATATGTCTTTACAATGCCCAGTGCCACTTGCTTTTGGGTCTGTTCGCTCATGACTTCAAAATCAACGGTTGCTCCATTCATTTTTGCAATTCCTATAAGCATTTTTGTGGTAATGTCCCCTATGATGGCTTGGTTCTCATCATCCAGAGGTTTCAAGTTATAAACTAAACTTCTATCAAGATTTGTATACTTACGTGATAGTTCGTCATAAGCAGCCGTATCTTGATTAAGATCCACTTGATTGTAAAAGCTCAGCAAGGTATCTTTCTCATCCTCGCTGAGTATCATGGTCATAACATTCATATCTTCTGATTTTACGACTTCCAGTTTCACAGTCTCATAACCGCCTTGTTGAATGCCGTTATTGACTATGCCTGACATGTAATCTGGCAATGCAAGATCTGTCATGGCCTGAAAATAGAGTAGCCCAATAGCAATAATTACCAATAAGGTAAATGGTTTTAAAAACCTGATCAATTTTGTCATTTCCTACTCCTTACCCAGCAGTTTATCGAGTGCTTCAAGTCCATCAATTATTTTCTGAAGTTCATCCTCAGAAGCCATTTCTATCTTTTTCAACCAAATCGATTCAACTGCCTTGAACTTTCCTGCTGATTCTTTCCTGAACTCTTCAGTAAGCTCGACGAGCACTACCCTTCCATCTTCTGGAGACTTCATTCTTTTAACAGCGTCCATTTTTTCAAGTCGGTCGATGATTTCAGAAACCGTGCTCAATGACAATCCCATCTTATCCGCGATTTCACTCATTCTTAGTGAGTCATGCCTGGTGAGAAGTCCCACAACCATTCCTTGAGGACCTGTTAGCGTCAGATCTTTCAATTGGTGTTGCATCATCTGGTGCATGGAATCTTTGATGCTTTTCAACTTTTTCATGACTTCATATGTCTTTTCAATGTTTTCCATTTTTTGTTGACCTCCAATATACTTCGAACCCGAAGTTTCGGGTACGAAGTATATTCTACTCCTGAATACCGCAACTGTAAAGTGAAATATCAAGAATTCACAAAGTATTCATACAAGAATTCACAAAGTATTCATATTTGTTGACAACTGCATTTTAAAGGAGTAATATTTGTTGTTGTGTCAAATAATAGTCACTTTTCTTGGAGTTATGAATTCTTCGTGGTTTTAAGAAAAGTGGATATAAAATCAAGGAGAAGAATTATGTTAGGCAGCACCCAATTAATTGTAGCAATCGCCATATTTACTTTAACTTATGTGGTAATTGTCTCCGAAAAGGTCAATCGCACAGCCGTAGCGATTTTCGGAGCTGTAATGATGTTGGTTTTCAACATCGAAATGCAACATGAGGCTGTATTGCATGTTGATTTCAACACAATCGGATTACTCGTCGGGATGATGATTATTGTCAACATCCTAAAAAGAACCGGAATCTTTGAGTATATGGCCATTCGAGCCGCAAAATATGCCAAAGGTGATCCATGGAAGATTGTATTTATATTTTCAATATTGACTGGTGTTTCGTCCGCATTTTTGGACAATGTTACCACCATTTTACTGGTTGTTCCTGTGACAATCGTAATCGCTAATGAACTAAAATTGAATCCGATTCCATTTTTGATCCCCGAGGTCTTGATTGCCAACATCGGTGGTACGGCAACCCTCATAGGTGACCCACCCAATATTATGATTGGTAGCGCCACCGGGCTAGGTTTCCTTGACTTCATCGTCAATTTGGGACCAGTTGTCATCATTATAACGGTTGTCACAATGTTCATACTTAAACGTGTCTACGGGAAAACACTGGTGACCACTGACGAACGCAAACAAAAAATCCTTGCTATGGATGAACATCTGGCAATTAAGGATAAGAAACTACTTGTCAAAAGTTTGTCCGTACTGGGTATGACTGTCGTAGGATTCATGCTGCATCAGACTCTCGGCTACGAATCGGCAACCATTGCTCTTTTTGGAGCTGCTACACTTTTATTGATCAGTAAACTTGATCCAGAAGATATTCTCATGGAGATTGAATGGCCCACCATTTTCTTCTTTATATCACTTTTCATTTTGGTCGGGGCACTGGAAGATGTCGGTGTAATTCACTACTTGGCTGAAAAAATGTTGCTGCTCACCAAAGGTGATCTGTTCTTCACAGCTATGCTAGTACTTTGGGGTTCTGCAATCGCTTCAGCGTTCTTAGACAATATACCATTTGTCGCGACGATGATTCCACTCATCACAAGCATAGGTGAGATGAGCACCATAAGTATCACTCCGCTTTGGTGGGCACTTGCACTCGGTGCTTGTCTCGGTGGAAATGGCACACTTGTCGGTGCATCAGCCAATGTCATTGTCAGTGGAATGCTCGAAAAACAAGGATATAAACTCTCGTTTGTCGAATACATGAAGGTAGGGTTTCCAATCATGATGGTCTCTATCGTAATTTCAACGGCTTATCTTATCGTAAGATACCTATAGGAGGATACAATGAGCAGATTATTGGATGCCGAATTGACGATTCAAACCATGAAGCTTCGTCAAATGGGCGCGAAAATTAAAACAATCAATAGTAAAATGTGCTATGTCAAATTTGATATTAGTGGCTTTGAAGTAGCCTATGTCTATAACATCAACAAAGATGGCAATTATTTTCTCGAAAGGATCAAACCTTATCCACTTGCAATTCGTGAGTTTTATGACGAGGAGCAGGTCATTGAAATTATTGAGATTGACCTTGAGCAATTCAAGAACGCCATAAATAGTCATAATATACAAAGTTTCATCGATATCAACAGAAGATTGCACCAAAGCATCAAGAAATTTGAGGATTTATTTCTATATTATAATGTTCCTCAAAGCGAGTGCGACAGAATTATTGATTTGCTCGACCAAATTGATGCTGAACTCAAGGATACAAAACTTAGCAGTAACAGAATATATTTCAGAAAAGAACCAGAAAATTTATAACACAAAATTAGAGACGAGTTTTTCGTCTCTTTTTTATTGTTAAATGGAAAGTTGTCATTCAAAGTGTTACAATGTTGTTAACATTTTCGAAAGTAGGTGTACGCATGACCGATCTATTATGGGGTCTCACCACAAAAGTTTCACTGGTATTCTTGGTGATCTATATCTTTTCCAGCACAAAGATGTTCAATAAAATCCTTCATAATCGCAAATTCACATTGAGGGATCAAATCATCGTCTCGCTGGTATTTGGATTCATGGGCATTTTAGGAACTTACTCTGGCATACCCTATATGGGGGCCATTGTAAACAATCGTGTAATCGGAGTTGTCGTCGGTGGTCTAATCGGTGGTCCAGTCGTAGGTGTTCTAGCTGGTCTGATTGCAGGTGGGCATAGATTCCTGATAGACATAGGTGGATTCACAGCATTATCTTGTGGTATATCCACTGCTCTAGAAGGCCTTATTGCTGGATTGTTGTCACAATATTTTTTCAGAAGTAAAAACAAGGTCTTGTTTGGTTTTTTGGCTGGAATACTAACTGAAACTGTTCAGATGATTGTCATACTTCTTGTGGCCAAACCATTTGTAGATGCTCTGATTCTTGTCAGAACAATTTCTATCCCTATGATTTTGACCAATTCCATTGGTATCGCACTCATGATTGTCATTTACCAGAACATGCTCAAAAACAGTGATTTGCAAGGCGCTTTTCGTTCTGAGCAGGCTCTAAGGATAGCACGCGAAACTATGAAGGACCTCAGAAAGGGGCTTACTGTCGAAGCCAGTCAAAATGTCGTGAAAATCATTCGAAATATCGCTAAAGTAGATGCTGTCGCTATAACCGATCTCGAAAAAGTTCTTGCCTATGAAGGCATTGAATCATTGGGATTCAAAACTGGAGATCCCATTCACTCAAGTATCACAAGGCAAGCCATGGACAATCACGTCGTAATTTCATCCCTACTCAATATGGATGTGAAATTCAAGAACAAAAAAAATCTTAGTGTGGTCATTGCTCCTCTGATTGTGAATGGCGATGCCATCGGATCAATAAAGCTTTATTCACTTGGCCGAACAAAAATCTCCCTGGTCGATGAAGAACTTGCCAGTGGACTTGCAATGTTATTTTCCACACAACTTGAACTCAGCCACCTCGATGAACAAAAGCATCTGCTCAACAAAGCCGAATTATCAGTCTTACAAGCAAAGATCAATCCCCATTTCCTATTCAATGCACTCAATACCATCCATGCGTTGATCAGGATAAAGCCTGAACAGGCTCGTGATCTGCTCGTCAAATTTTCAGATTACTTTAGAAACAATATCATTCATAATGATTGCATCATAACTCTCGAGAAAGAACTGGACCAAGTCATGGCCTACCTTGAACTTGAAAAGGCACGTTTTGGAGATCGACTTCAAATCGAGTTTGAAGTGCCGGAAAATCTCGATATTGAAGTCCCTCCATTAATCATACAGCCACTTATTGAGAACGCCATCAAGCATGGAATCTTCAAGCATAAGAGTAGCGGCAAAGTGAAAATTAGGATCACCGCTTTTGAAGAGCGCTATGAAGTATCCATTGAAGACGATGGTATCGGCATCGATCCATTCATTGTGGAAAGTATTTATAGCATCGATGAAACCACAAATCACATCGGACTATTAACGACACATAAACGATTGCTTGCGACTTATAAAAATAACAAAGGACTTTATTTTGAGACAAAACCCGATATCGGAACTTTGGTTTCATTCATAATTCCTAAAGGAGAAAAAGCATGAATGTTGTAATAGTAGATGATGAACATCTTGCAATTGAAGAATTGGTCTTCCAACTGTCATTATTTGATGATATCCAAATAAGTAGCACATTCATGGATTCTGAAAAAGCATATAATTATATTATGGGCAACGAGATCGATGTCGTTTTTCTGGATATTCAAATGCCTGGAACAAATGGACTGAAATTTGCAAAAAAAATTCTGTCTGAGAAAAACATCCATATCATATTTGTAACTGCTTACACAGAATATGCAGTTTTTTCATACGAACTGGATGCCGTAGACTATCTGCTCAAACCCATCAACAATGCGAGACTAGCAAAAGCTCTTGAAAAGGTGAACCTCACTGTGCTCAGACAAAAACCTCAAAAAGTCATGAAGGATTTCTTGCTCATCTACGAAAATGACGTCCTCAAACCCATTAAATATGATGATATCTCATACTGTAGAGCTGACGACAAGCATGTTGAAATCTTTACCAAAAATCAAAAATATTATTATGACAACAACATTGGGAAACTGGAAGAAATGCTTGATGAATCCCATTTTTTCAGATGCCATAGAAGTTTTATCATCAATTTGAAGCACATTGCCCTGATTGAACCCGTAGAGAGAACCTATCTCGTCAAAATGGTTGGCTACAATGAACTGATTCCAATAAGTCGATCAAATGTTCATACCTTTAAAAAGATCATGTCCATCTAATCCAAAATCTGTACAGTTTACGCCCAATTTAGGACAACTCACCGTCAAAAATGAGAAGTCCTATTTTTTTTTTTGTAAAATAGTATTGTGGGGGTGTGCTATGTTTAAAGATCAATTATTAAGAGGTTATGAACGGTACTATGACACGTTCGAGTCCTATGAGGCATTGGGACTTGATTTTGAATTCTTTGCCAAATACTATCAAAGAAATTCAAAATATATGGCGGTCAAAAAAATGGAGTATTATGCTTTTTCAAATTTTGAAGAAGTCTATTACAAGCATTATGAGCATTTTGACATGAGAGCACTATCGGAAATCAATGCATTTATCAATCGTTACTTAGATCAATTTTCACCTGCAGATGAGGATCATATGGAAACACTAATCACCGTTATCGCGAGTACGGGCGTCTGTGTTTCAGATGATATCAAAAAAGCGGTGGAAAAATTGAATCCATCCAAAAGTATCCTTTGGGGGCTTAAGGGGTGGATCAAAGTCAAACTCATTCTTATTGATCCTCAAAGCAACATCATCACAAACAAATTTGGTCAGAATGACCAAATAAAACTCGCGAAACTATTATCTTAGGGGGGTATAACATGAACGGATTAACACTTGTTATTGTATCAGTAGTTTTGTTCTTGGTGGCTTATGCAACTTACGGCTCATGGCTGGCAAAGAAATTCGGAGTGGATCCAACTAGAAAAACACCTGCACATACCATGAATGATGGCGTGGACTATGTTCCAGCCAAAGCACCTGTACTTCTAGGTCATCACTTTTCATCAATAGCCGGAGCAGGACCTATTGTTGGACCAATTGGTGCTGCAATTTTCGGATGGATTCCTGTATTTTTATGGATCGTCATCGGTTCCATATTCTTCGGTGGGGTTCATGATATGGGTTCTATGTTTACATCAGTCCGCCATAAAGGACAATCCATCGGTGAAGTCATCGGTACTACAATGGGCAAAAGAGGCAAGCAGCTCTTCTCAATATTCGCTTGGTTGACTCTAATTCTTGTCATTGCCGCATTTGCGAATATCGTAGCAAATACTTTTGTTGCAGTACCTGAAGCGGCATCCAGTTCCTTAATGTTCATTGTACTTGCGATTGTATTTGGATATGGTGTCTACAGAAAAGGAGTCAGCTTGGGACTCGGTACCATCATTGGTGTAGCTCTTCTTATTGCCGCCATCTATCTTGGAACTGTTTTCCCACTTGTCCTTTCAAAAAATGTTTGGATGGTCATATTACTTGGCTACATCTTTGTAGCATCGGTAACACCAGTTTGGATCTTATTGCAACCTAGGGATTATTTAAACTCTTTCTTACTTTATGCCATGCTACTTGGTGGTGTAGTGGGTATCGTAATTATGAGACCAACACTTCAACTTTCAGGCGTTACCGCATTTAATGTAAATGGCTCTTATCTATTCCCTATGCTGTTTGTCACAGTGGCATGTGGTGCAATCTCTGGATTCCACTCACTAGTTGGATCAGGTACGACCTCCAAGCAACTGGACAATGAAAAGGACATCAAAGTCATCGGTTACGGTTCCATGTTGATTGAAGGCGTCTTAGCAACACTAGCTATAATCACAGCAGCTTTCGTCACTGGAGGAAAACTGACTGAACTTCTCGCTAACGGCGGACCAGTCAACGTATTTAGTGATGGACTTGGATCTTTCATGACAGGTTTCGGATTACCATTCACTGTCGGTAAGAGCTTTACGGCACTCGCAATTTCAGCTTTCGCAATGACAACTCTTGATACGGCTACACGTCTTGCAAGATTTATCTTCCAGGAAATGTTCACTAGTGAAAAACAAACTAAAGAAAATATTTTCACAAATAGATATGGAGCTACTGCGATAACAGTTGTTCTTGCAGGTACTTTATCATTCTACGGTTGGGCTTCAGTTTGGCCATTATTCGGATCTGCCAATCAATTGCTTGCCGCACTCGCACTTCTCGCACTTGCAGTTTGGCTTAAAAAACATGACAAAAGTTATGGATTTGTTGCTTTACCAATGATTTTCATGTTCTCAGTGACACTTGTGGCATTAGTGATACTCATCACAAAAAGCTTCGCACAGCCAGTACTTTTGGTTTTCGCAGTAATCCTGTTCTTACTTGCTCTCGTTCTGATAAAAGAAGCTGCAGATGCACTTAAAACGGATAAACTTCCAGAGGCAAAATCAGAACAATGAAATTTCTAGAAAATCTCTTATTGTTTTTTAAAGGAGCGCTCAGCTTCAATAAAAAAGCTTATGAGTTAATCGAAAAGGATCTGAGACAGGAAGAGGACAATTTTCTTTTGGCTGCAAGAGCTGACCTTCTTGGACTCAACTTTCCAACAATGTATTACATGTTGGAACTGTTACCTTATATGGTAGAAGAAGAAGAAGCTTGGATCAAACGCATGGTCAAAAGAAAGAGTATCTGGGAAGAACGTTTTTCAGACCTCGACATGGATCCTTAAGGAGAATCTAATGCTAAAAGTAGAATTCTACGGAGGAAAAGGCGGGGTGGGTAAAACCACCCTTTCTTCTGCAAGAGCACACCATTATACCAAACTTGGAAAAAAAACTTTATTGGTGTCCACCGATCCGGCACACTCGATTTCTGATGTTTTAGGGGTTCAGGTCGGGTCCAAAATCAAGGGAATCACTCCACTTTTGGACGCTATTGAGATCGATCCTGAAGAGGAAGCGAACCAATACATCGATCAAATCAGAAAAGATTTGAATTCAATCCTTAGTCCAGTAGTGCTTGAGGATGTCAATAAGCAGCTGCGAGCGGCAAAGATTATGCCTGGCACTCATGAAGCGAGCTTGTTTGACAAAATTATCATTTTGATGGATCTATATAAGGAAGTCTATGATGTGATGATTTTTGATACCGCTCCCACTGGTCATACTTTGAGATTGTTGACCTTGCCTGAACTTTTGATTGAATGGTTTGAAGGCTTGATCAAAAAACGTGAAAAGATCGTAAAACTCAAAGCGATGCTAGGATTGAAAGATGAAGATCCAATTTTGACACGGCTCAAGATCCGTCGAGAAACATTCTTAAAAGCCAAAGATATGATAAGGTCTGAAAACACTTCCATTCACTTGGTCATGAATCCTGAAAAAATGCCACTTGAAGAGACCAAAAAAGCCATGAAATTCCTTAGCGATGCCCATCAGCCAGTTTCTGAAATCATTATCAATAAAATACTACCTCCAAATGTTGTCGACCCGTTTTTTAAAAACAAAATCGATAAGGAACAAGAGGTCATTTCAGAAGTCAAATCACTATACAAAGATCTGAAGGTCACGGAAATCTATATGCTCGATCAGGATATGGATGCCGATTCATTGTTCAGGATTATTGAACTGTTATAAAATAAGAGTCTGAACTTCACACGTGAAGTTCAGACTCTTATTTTAATTACATTATTTTGACTCTAGACTTATAAAATGAAGATAGAATCTCCATTGCAAAATAATTCTCCCCTTCCTCAACTGTAAGCCTGATTCTTTTGGAACAAGTTTTCAGCTTCAAACCTCTACGTTCATTAACGCTGATCACTAGATTGAAACACTTGCTTTCGCTAGAGCTTTCTTCAGTCATCACATCGCATATCTCATCCCAATTGTATTTGATTCCGTGAATCATCACAAAATGATGCGTCAAGATCAACACTCTATGTTTTTTGATCAAGACAGTAAAAAGACCTAAAACCATTGTGATCACAATATATAACAATCTAGTTTCATACATGAAGATTGCAAATGTCGATAATGATACCACCAGCAGTCCAATAATAATATTCAGACCGGAAAGTGACATCGGATTTTCCAGTTTCATCAACAAATGCTTTTCTCTGTCTTTCATCAAACTTATATGATAGGATAATTCAAAAAAGAATACCTCCACCATCATCAAAAAAATCAAACCTATAGCAATAGTAATTGGATCGCTTTCGATTGCTATGAATACAACCGAAAGAATCAACATAGTAATAATAATAATAAAAATCAGTTTTCTTTCCCCCATATGACCCACCTCAATTATAAAACGTTCAAGGGTGTTGATTTGTTACACTCTACCATAAAATTTTAATATTTCATACCCTTACTCAAAAGGGGTAAATTGATTCACCTTACAGAGCCAAATCATATGCTCATAACCTGGACCCCAATAATCATTAACCACCTTGTAAGGCTTTCCAAATTTTCTGATCCATCTCTTTTGTGCTCTTTTGTATCCACTATCTAGGAAGAAATTCTCGATCCCCTTCCCATACAGTGTTTTGAGCATTTCGTGAATCAATGCGGATCCAATACCTTGATTTTGAAAATCAGGCAAAATATAAAGGCTACCTAACTCTCCAACTCCGGAAAGTTCACCTTCAGTGCAACTTATAATGTCAGTTCCACATGGTCCGAAGGATATGGTTCCAACCACTCGATCATCTACTTTCGCCACCAAGAATCTCAAAACCCCGTTTTGATCCTCCAGCGCACTAGAAAGCATCCGCTTTTTGTTTGATATCTCATTTTGAATATCTTCTTCCATCAAAGTTAAACCTTCTTTTATAAACGCATCCGGAATTGCGGTTTCAAAAACAATTTCAGCTGATAATAAGTCTTGATGTGTCAGCGCAATAATCTCTACTATTTTCGTTTCCATCTCCATCCAATAACTCCTTAAAAATCCAATTTTGGGCAATAAAAAACCACGGTCATCATAACCGTGGTCATCCTTGATTTTTATATGACAAAAAATGCCTGCTAAATCTTCAGATCCAGGTTATAAACAAAAGTTTTTTCAGTTGTTTGTATGCTATTTTCAACTATCATGTCCATAACCTCCTCTAATATATTTTCTACTTTTTTATCTTAACTCAATTTTCTGACAATTGCAATAGTAATTATGTTAAGATAATGAAACATAGTACTTGTTGCTATTTAAGGTACTCTATGAGGACCGGAGAATGGGAAAGCTCCATTTCCTGATTAACAATTTTCACCATTTCATCATCATATAAATTTCTGTAAAATCCATCCGGCAATTCTGGAAATGGAGGGTATCCATCAGCTCTGGACTTGAGTTTGACTTTACCAGACTTCCCTTCCACATTGAATATGCCTATGTGCCACAGATCTCCATCCACATAAGATCCCATGATTACACCAAGTTTTCTTTCAGGATGAAGCTTGTATCTACCTTTTGCGTATAGTGGGTTCTTCTTGAGATTTGAAAGTCGTGAAATAAAGAACGGAAAATCAGTCCCAAGACCTTCCCAATTCACCGGATCCCTATCAAAAAGAGAGGGCAGATTTTTGTCGAGCGCTTCCTGACCCGAATAGATGAGTGCTGTACCTTTCTCAAAAAACATAAAGGCTGTCCATTGTTTAAGAGCATTCATTCCTAGAAGATCAGAAATTCGTGGTTGATCATGGTTTTCCAAAAACCTGAGTTTCACATAATTTTCAGGATAAATGTACTCTTGTATCCGTTTTTTTTCAATATAGTGGTCCAATGGAATCTCTCCTGACAAATACTTTAAGAACTCACCATGGGTGTCATAATCATAACAAACATCAAAAGCACTATAAACCTCACAATCTGAAGCGGCATAAACCCCTTCGTTTCTAACCGATTCCACAAAATGACCATGTATGGTTTCCGCGAGTAAAACACACTCGGGATTGATCTTCATGAGCCGAGCTCTTGCTTCCAGCCAAAATTCAACAGGAACCATTGGGGCGACATCACATCTGAAACCGTCAACGCCTAACCCTGCCCAATATTCTAGTGCATTGATTTGTGCTTCCCAAAGATCTCTATTCTCATAGTCGAGGTCGATGATATCTGACCAATCTGCTACCTTATTGCCAAGTTCTCCGTTTGATTTTCTGTAATAATATTCAGGATGTGACTTAAGATATTCCGCATCATGTGAAGTATGATTATAGACTACATCCATCATCAAAGTCATACCATGAGCATGGACGGTGTTCACCAAGTTTTCAAAATCTTGTAATGTGCCATATTCAGGATTGACCTTCCAGTAATCAGAAATGGAATATGGACAACCGAGTTCACCTTTTTTGTTTTTCTGTCCAATAGGGTGAATGGGCATCAACCAAACAATATCTGTACCAAGCATCTTGATTCTCGTCAGATCATTGATGACATCCTCAAATTTACCACCACTGGAATGATTGCGAACATAAACTTCATAAATCGTTTTGGTACGCAAATTCACGTTGGTATCTTTTGCCATAACAACTCCTCTCTGATCCTAAGAATGGATTCACTTCACACTTAAGGCTTTCTGAATTCTTGAATTCAACTTTTTCGCATCGAAACTGAATATATCGATTTGCAAGTGATCTTCACCACCTTGCATATCTTCTCTGATCACTTTTCCACCAAGTTTCCGGTAAAGATTGTTGGACGGCGCATGTCGATGGCTGTAGACAATCATTTCGTTCTTTCCATTCGCTATGAACTCATCCAAAAGTTTTTTCATCAAATGAAACGAATAGGATTTCCCTCGATAATCTTCATGGACAAAAAGATAATTCAGTTCAAATCCATTTTCAGAATCAGACGGTTCAGCATAACTTGCACCAGCAAAGCCTGCAAATTCGCCACTTTCGAAGACGCCATATACACTACGGACATCATCGTTCTCCTCGGCGGCTTGCTCCCATTCAATCAAAAAATCAAGTTCTTTATCTGCATCGAGTCGATTGGGGGCGTACCCTGCAAGTTCTTCATCCCAGCATTTCACCCTAAGCGCGATGGCCTTACTATACTCTGCATATGTGTTCAATTTTCTTATAAGCATAAAATCCCCTCACTTTCAAATAGTATATTCCATTTGAAGATCCCTTGGATCCTCATTATAGAGGCTCTCGTTGATTTCTTCTGCCATGACACACCCCATCGCCTTATAAAAGGCAATCGTTTCCTCAGCAGACCCTGCACAAATAAACAATTTTTCAGCGCCGAATGATCTTGATGCCACTGCAGCCTTTGTCATAAGGTCTTTGCCAATGCCTTTCCCTCTATGTTCCAGGGTTATAAAGAGTTGATCCAACAACACATATCTAGATCTTTCTCCAAACACCTCTGCGTTTACAGTGACAAAACCGATCAACTTGCCTTTATCATCAAAGGCACCTAAAGCGAGTCCCTTATTCTCAATGGTCTTCACCAAATTATCATAATGGTGTTCATACCCGTTTGGCCAGGTAGGATCTTGATAGCCTATTTCAACCAATTTCCGTTCCCCATCCACTTCACGCCATGCTTTTCCAATATATTGAGATGCATCCATTTCTCTGATTTTTACAGCGTCCTCTACTTGCAATTTCAAAAAACGAATATTCATTGTTCCTCCTGCTTCAAAAATTTTCGAGCATAGTATTCAGCAGATCTGGTCATTTCCATAGAAAAATCAGACATATATTTTCGTTTGCAAAATTTTTCAATATAGGAATCAAACTCGAAATCCACATCATTGGACCTCTCTATGAACATATCCCGATGTTCTGTTTCATCCAGTCGTCTGTAGCGATTTTCATGGACAATATATTTTTCATCAAATCTTTTTGGTTTTTCCCTTTGAATCTGCTGAACAGTTGGATATCCGAAAACCACCATTGATATCGGCACCACAAACTCATCGAGCCCTAAAAGTTCAATATGGGTTTCAGCATTTTCAAGGATATCACCGATATAACAAGACCCTATTCCAAATGACTCTGCGGCGACAACCGCGTTTTGGGCGGCAATGATGGCATCCTGGAAAGCCAGAAACAAATCCCCAAGCCCAGGCTTTCTTGCAGGTTGACCGGCATAATGATAAGCATCGAACCATCTTCTGCAATCTGCCAAAAAAATCAAAACCAAGGGTGCTTTTGCTATGAACGGTTGATCATCGCAAGTGATTGCCAGCTTCTCCTTGAGGGTCTTGTCGGTCACATCAATGATTGCATAAAGCATTTGATTGCCGGCTGTAGGCGCCATAAAAGCGGCATTTAGAATTTGCTCTTTAATGTCATATGGGATCTCCATTTCTTCGAATACCCTGACTGACTTTCTATTTGTTATTTCACGGATTGTAGAGTTCATACACAGTCTCCTATTTATTTTTTTGCTACATTAGCGGCAACTTGAACCGGGTCCCATGGACCAGAAAAAGGTGGTGAATATACAAAATCGCTTAATGCAAGTTCCTCTAGAGTCATTGCTTTGTCAATTGCTATCGATAATGCGTTTATTCTATGTGCCACGCCCTGTTTTCCTACCATTTGTGCACCTAGTAACACATGGGTCGATTGATCGAAAATATATTTGATATGGATCGGTGTATTATTCGGGTAATAACTTGCATGATCATAACCTTTGACGAAAGCAGTATCAAAGTTGAAATTATGGCTGACTGCCTGCTTTTCATTTATTCCAACTTGACTAAGAGTCAAATCGAAAATTTTCACTACTGATGCTCCAATACCCCCTGGAAATGTTGACTTCTTACCTGCGAGAATCTCTCCAAGGATTCTTCCCTGCTTGTTGGCGTAAGTCGCTAAAGGAATATGGACATTTTCATGAAGTACTCTATGATATATTGTTGCACAGTCCCCTATTGCATAAATATCCTTTATGCTGGATTCCAATCTTTCATTTACAATAATTGCACCATTACTCAACATTTTTATGCCAGTGTCCTTCAAGAATGAAGTAGCCGGTCTCACACCGATTGCGACAATCACAAGATCTGTCCAGTAAAGACCTTCTGTTGTCTTCACCCCTTGTACACTGTCATGTTCGTCAATAATCAATTCTTCAACTTCGTCATTTAAATACAGCTCTATGCCTTTTCGATGTAGCTCATCCAAAAGTATTTCCCTGATTTCACTATCAAAAGTCTTCATGATGTTTTCTGAACGGTTGATCACAGTCACATTTTTACCCAAATTTGAAAACGCCTCAGCGAGTTCAAGTCCTATATAGCCTCCTCCGATTAAAGCGATATTTCTGATGCTTTTATCCATGGCGGCTTTTTTGATCTGTTCACCATCAGGAATATCTCTAAGTACAAATACATTTTTGATGCCTTTTTTCATGAAGTCTGGGCGGATAGGGAATGCTCCAGATGCAACCACCAATTGGTCATACATTTTCTCGAACTCAAGTCCACTTGTCAAATCTTTGACGACGACCGTTTTTGTATCCGAATTGACTTTCATTACCTGGTGCATGATTTTAATATCGAATCTCTCCGCAATAAAATCTTCTGGCTTCTTTATAATCAATCGATCTGAGTCAGATACTACATCTCCTATATAATAAGGCAAACCGCATGCACCGTACGAAATTTCTTTACCCATTTCATATACGGTGATATCCACATCCTTGCTTTCCCTGTGAAGTTTGGCTGCAAAGCTCATGCCTGCTGCCACACCACCGATGACAATTATGTTTTTCATAACTTGGTTCCTCCTTTTTTTGTTACTATTATTATAACTGATTATCGCCTCAATTATGTGAATTTTCAAAAAACATTTTTGTATTTGTTTATTTTACTGGTTTTAGTGGCAGAAAAACAATAAGGAACATAACACAATGAGCTTATGAAAGGAGTGTATTATGAAAGTCAAAAAATTAATTGGAGTATTCGATCATGAAAGCAACGCCTACAGAGCCATCGAACGACTAATCAAATCCGGTTTTGAAGCGGATGAGATTTCTGTCCTATATAAATATGAAGAAGATGTGGAAAAAATCGCCAAAAATACAGAGGTGAACATCAAATCTGAGGATGCCATCTCTGCAACTGAAGCAGGGGTCGTCACTGGCGGTCTTGTCGGAGGTTTTGGCGGTCTTTTGGCACAGCTTGGTCTAGTGGCGATTCCTGGCGTCGGTCCACTTCTGGCAACCGGCCCTATTGCTGTAACTCTGGCAGGCTTAGTTACTGGAGGCGCTCTAGGTGGGTTGATTGGATCAATAATGAATCTCGGATTCAGCAAGGAAGAAGCAGAGGAATTCGAAAGATATCTTGAGCAAGGTAAAATAATAATCTTCGTTGATGACAAAGATGAAACTATAAGAGAGACTGTACATCACAATTTCTATGAAAATGAAAGTCTGATCAGAGAACGATATAAAATCGAAGAGGCTAAAGCAAAAACAGAATACGACCAGCATATGAAGTAAAAAAAAAGAGCTTATGCTCTTTTTTTTTATACTATTGCTGGTTTTAAATTTCCAGCATAATGACATGCTACAAATGTTTCAGGACCCACCTCTTTAAGTTCTGGTGTCACATTCAGACAATTGGATTGTCTGTATCGACATCTTCCATAAAAACGGCATCCCTCTGGAGGATTGATCGGGCTCGGCACGTCGCCTTCGAGTATAATTCGATCGCGATGAACATCCAATCTTGGAACAGGTATCGCTGATAATAACGCTTGAGTGTACGGATGCTGTGGATTCTTGAACATAGTGTTATAATCTGCGAGCTCCACAACTTTTCCAAGATACATGACAGCGATTCTATCACTCACGTGTTTTACTACACTGAGGTCATGTGAAATGAACATATAAGTCAGATCAAATTCCTTTTGAAGATCATCCATAAGGTTCAGTATTTGAGCTTGAATGGAAACGTCTAGAGCGGATACCGGTTCATCTTGTACGATGAATTTAGGCTTGAGAGCGAGTGCTCTCGCAATTCCTATCCTTTGACGTCTTCCTCCGTCCAGCTCATGAGGATAAGCGTAAGTCAGACGCTCTGCAAGACCAACAGTCGACATCAGTTCTCTTACACGTTTCATTCTGTCTGCTTTGTCTTTGTATACTTTGTTCACAATAAGTGGTTCTGAAATAATTTCAGAAATACTCATTCTTGGATTCAAGGATGCAAATGGATCTTGGAAAACAATCTGCATCTCTTTTCTCATGTTTCGCATTTCAGTTTTATTGTAATCTCTGATATTTTTTCCTTCGAAAATAATCTCACCGTCGGTTGCTTCCAGTAATCTTAGAACCACACGACCAGTAGTGGATTTACCACAGCCGGATTCTCCTAGGACTCCTAAGGTTTCACCTTTGTTGATAAAAAAGTTGACATCATCAACTGCATGGAGCAAACCTTTTTTGGTGTTGAAATATTTTTTCAGGTTTTTCACTTCAAGCAATCTTTCAGGTTGCAAACCTTTCACCTCCCCCATCATTTGACGACCCCCTCTTCAAACAACAGACATTTCACAAAATGTCCCGTTTGAACTTCTGTGTTTGCAGGAACACGAGTCGAACAAATTGGCATTGCTTTGTCGCATCTCGGGTGGAATGGACAACCCACCGGCAAATCTGTCGGATCCGGCATCAAACCTTTGATCGGATTCAATCTTTCCACATCACTTTCAATATCAGGAATAGAGTTGAACAGTCCAATAGTGTAAGGATGCTTTGGTGTAGTGAAAAGATTCACTTTATCCGTGTATTCAATGACATTTCCAGCGTACATAATCGCAACTTTGTCACAAACTTCTGCAACAATTCCAAGGTCATGGGTGATCATAATCATCGAAGTATTGAACTCTGTCTTAAGACTTTTCATAAGCTCAAGAACTTGCGCCTGTATAGTAACATCTAGAGCTGTTGTCGGTTCATCCGCTATCAGAAGTTTCGGATTACATGCAAGAGCTATGGCGATGACGACACGCTGTCTCATACCACCACTGAATTGGTGTGGATATTCTTTGGATCTCTCAGCAGGGATTCCAACTTTTAAAAGCATTTGCTTCGCTTTTTCAGTTGCTTCTGCATTACCTATATTTTCATGCAATTTGACTACTTCAGCAATTTGTTCTCCAACAGTCATAACAGGATTGAGTGAAGTCATCGGATCCTGAAAAATCATGGGTATCTGTTTTCCTCTGATTTTTCTAAGTTCATTAGGTGACTTTCCAATCAGGTTTTCACCTTCGAAAATAATTTCACCTGAAATGATTTTTCCAGGAGGATTTGGAACGAGTTGCATAATACCAAGTGCTGTTGTTGTTTTACCAGCTCCAGTCTCGCCCACAAGTCCAAGTGTCTCTCCTTCTGCGATTTCAAGATTCATATCTTGAACTGCCTTTACAGTACCATCTACAGTTATATAATGAATCGCAAGGTCTTTTATTTCCAGTAACATTTTATTATTCATTTGATTCACAGCCTCCCCGCTATTCTAGTTCTTCAGTCTCGGATCCAGCGCATCTCTAAGACCATCACCAAGTAAATTGAGCGCGAATATAGTCACCATGATAGCCAGTCCCGGGAATGCAGTCATGTGAGGATAATCTCTGATGTACTGTCTACCACTATTGAGCATCGCACCCCATTCAGCAAGTGGCGGTTGAATCCCCAGTCCAATGAAACCCAATCCTGCAGCAGAGAGTATAGCTCCTGCAACACCAATAGTGGATTGAACAATAAGTGGTGCCAAAGAATTTGGAATGATATGTTTGAGGATCAATCTAGTGTCACTTGCACCAACGGCTCTAGCCGCCTCAATGAATTCTTGATCTCTGAGAGATAGTACCGATGCCCTTACGATACGAGCATACGATGGAATTGATCCCACACCGACGGCGATCATAACGTTCCGCAATTCCGGGCCAAGAGCCGCCACAATGGAAATGGCGAGTAGTATAGATGGGATTGCAAGGAGAATATCGATAAATCTCATAATGCCGTTATCGAGTTTACCACCATAAAAACCTGCGATGGCCCCCAATGTTCCACCTACGATCAATGCTATCCCTACAGCCAATAAACCGACTTTCAATGATATTTGAGCACCATAGATGATTCTACTGAAGATATCTCTTCCAAAGTTGTCCGTTCCAAACCAGTGATCGCCATTTGGAGTCTGAAAACGCGCTCTTAAATTTTGATCATCATAGCCGTATGGTGCAATCTGATCTGCGAAAATTGCAACAACAATCAAAGTCAATATGACGATAAGTCCAAATATAGCAGATTTATTTTGTTTAAGTCGTCGCCAGACTTCACGCCATGGTCCCGATTTTTTTCTCTTTTTCACATCAATAGACATATGTTCACCCTCCTATTTATATTGCGACTTGATTCTAGGGTCGACGAATGAATACAGTATGTCTACGCCAAGATTCACAATACTGAAAGTGACGGCGATAAACAAAACGCCACCTTGAACGACAAGCATATCTCTTGATTTTATGGAGTCCACCATAAGTCTCCCGACACCCGATATACCAAATATAGACTCTGTAAGAACCGCACCACCGAGTAAGTAACCGAATTGAAGTCCAATAACCGTAATAACTGGTATAAGTGCGTTTTTAAGTGCGTGTTGATTGATGACTACGGATTCTTTTTGTCCTTTGGCTCTGGCTGTACGAATATAATCCTGTCTGACTACTTCAAGCATGCTCGATCTAGTCATACGCGTGATGATGGCTGCAGAACTCGTTCCAAGAGTAACTGCTGGAAGGATCATGTGCTTCCAAGTGTCAAAACCTGACGAAGGCAACCATGCCAGATTGATTGAGAATAAAATAATCAGTAACAGACCTTGCCAAAAGTTTGGCATGGAAACACCGATTAGTGCAACGACCATGGATATATTGTCAAAAAGGGAATACTGCCTGGTTGCGGATATGATTCCTATGGGTACTCCGATCACCACTGCGATGAGCACACCCATGGAAGCCAGTTTCAATGTATTTGGAAATCTTGCTGCTATCTCATCAAAAACAGGGCGCTTTGTGACGTATGAACGTCCCATATCCTGATTGACGACAGCATTTTTTACATATCTTCCATATTGGAAAAAAAACGGATCATTAAGCCCCAAATCGTCTCTTAACCTCTGAACATCTGCCTCCGGTGCTGTTTCACCAAGCATGATTCTTGCAGGATCACCAGGTGTGAAATACATCATTGTGAAAACAATGAAAGATACACCTAGCATTACAGGAATCAATAGCAGAAGACGTCGGAGTATATACTTATGCATAGTTTGCCCTCCTTCATACGCTAACACCAATTATAGGGTCATAAATATATGACCCTATAAAGTGTTTATTCGCTGTCTTAACTTTGTGGATTATTCGAAATAAACTCCAGATAATTTGTGGTGACCAGCTGGATGTTGGCTAAATCCTTTAACATTAGCACGCGTTCCAGCAAGGTTTTCACCTGACCATGTGAAGATCCATGGTGCTTCTTCTCTGATGATCTCTTGAGCTTCTTTATAAGCAGCTTCCCTTACAGCAGGATCAGCAGATACACGAGCTTCGTCGAGCAACTGGTCTACACGGTCATTTGAGTAGAATGTTCTGTTACCAGCAGCGCCATGTTGAGAGCTGTGGAAAAGTGCGTATAAGCCGTAATCAGGATCACCTGTTACTGTAACCCAACCCAAGATAAACATATCATGCTCGCCGTTAGCTGTTCCGTCGAGGTATGCACCCCACTCAACAACTTTAACTTCCGCTTCGATTCCAATTTCTTTCAATTGGTTTTGAGCGATTTCAGCAATATCCATTCTTTGTTGGTTGTCATTTGTCCAGATTGTAGTCTTGAAGCCATTTTCATAACCAGCTTCTTTCATGAGCTCTTTTGCTTTTTCAATGTTAAAGCCATATTGTTCAAGATCTTGGTTTGACGCCCATACATTTGGACCAAGCGGACCATTTGAAGGAGCACCAACACCTTCGTAAACTACATCTACGATTGTATCCATATCAAGTACATAGTTGATAGCTTGACGTACAAGAACATTATCATAAGGAGCTTTTTCGGTGTTGAATCCAACGTAAGTTGTAGAAAGGTTCATATCTCTGAGAAGAGTCAATTCACTGTTTTCCTCAACTCTTACAACGTCAGAAGGTTGAATATCGTAAGCGATATCTACTCCGCCTGATTCAAGTTCGATTGTTCTTGTTGTGTTGTCAGAAAGGTTTCTGATTGTAACAAATTTTACTTTTGCAGGTTCTCCATGGTACTCTTCAAATCTCTCAAGATCGATTTTGTCTCCATTGATCCAGCTTACAAATTTGAAAGGACCTGTACCCACTGGATTTTGACCATAGTCTTCGCCAGCTTCAGTGACTGCTTTTTCATTGAGGATTCCCATTGCAGTATGTGCAAAGTGAGCAATCAATGGTGCAAATGGATCTTTCGTTGAAATTCTGATTGTGTAATCATCAATTACTTCAACTTTCTCACCATCAATTGGACCTACGATGTGTCCGATGTGTGAAGATTCAAGTGCTCTCAAAATAGTGAATTTAACATCGCTTGCTTTCAATTCTTCGCCATTATGGAATAAGACGCCTTCTTTAAGTTTGAACTCGTAAGTCAACTCATCGATTTGAGTCCATGATTCAGCAAGACCCGGTTCCAATTCCATTGCCTCATTTTGATTGACCAAAGTCTCATAGATTTGCTTAGAAACTCTAGATGATGGTTGGTCGTTTGTAGCATGTGGATCAAGTGATTTTGCATCAGCGCCTTGTCCAACAATCAAAGTATCCTTTACAGAATCAGTTGATGGTTCTGAATCCACAGGTGTTTCAGATGGTGTTCCACTTGGTTCTTCAGCTACAGGTGTCGCTGTTTCATCGCTACCGCAGCCAACTGCAACCAGTGAGAAAATTAACATAAGACTTAATAAAACTAGAAAACGTTTTTTCACTTTTGTATCCCCCTTTAAAATAATTGAAATTATTGACTTCATTGTTTTTGAATATTGTATACAACACGTGCGCAACCGATTGCATTTTGACTCAGAGAAATATGAGAAAAATTATTAAAAAATAATAATATGATTTTTTTAACTTTTGGTATGAAACATGCAATAGCCCAAACCATTGAATTAGTAGTGTTATTTTGGGTAAAAATATATACGGGGATGACTATTATGAAATATGGAATTTTACTGCTTCAGATATATTGGATTTTATCCATTATTTATCTCGAATCATTTTTTAGTTTTTTTTACAGCGGAAGTTTCTTCTCTTCTGGTAGTCTCCATGCCTTTCTTTTTGGAAGCACTTTTGCTTTGTCGTTATCGGTGATATTAAGTGTTTCATCCCCTAGAATCAATCGGATCACAAATTCCATTGGACTACTTATTGTTGGGTTCATAT
>JAWSUW010000028.1:0-24171 GCA_033549245.1 Bacillota bacterium
GATCCATCTTCCCGCTGGACTACCCAAGAAACCGCTTTTCCAGCAAGCCTCGCACAAAAAGTGATTTCATTCTTTATGATAGCCTCTATATATCCGATTCCATCGTCTTTAAATGCATAATATTCGAATACTTGATCCATATCCGATATGTTGAGTTTATCTAAATGATAAACGTCGTCATCAAAACCGTATTGTTCTTCAATCTCCATGAAGGGATATCCATTATAAAAATATAAAAAACAAAATTCGGACCATTCCTCATCATACTTTGTCATCATCAGATCATATTGTCTTCTCGGTACCCCAGCAAAATTGATCTCCTTTTGTCCGATTTTCGATTCAAAGTAAACATCAATTTGATTTGTGAAATTTTCTGGATCTTCATCTGAAGGCACGATAAAATCACCTTGTTCCATTACAAAAAAATCTTCCTCGACGTACCAAGAGACTTCAAGAGTCGGGTTAATGATACGACCTATTATGTTGCAATATTTAATCGGATCTCCTTGAACTGTTTTTTCTATCTTAGTCGGTGTCATTGCTAGCCCCTAGATTTGGTTTTTATATATTATATCAAAAAAATGGCCTCTAAGGTGAAAAAGAATGGAGACCCTGAGTATATCTCGAGGTCTCCAAACTTGTTTTAAACAGTTGCGATCAAATAGCGGTGAATCAGTATGAAATGTGCAGCACTTCCAGCGAGTATGAACAAATGGAAAATCTCATGAAACCCGAAATTGCCCAGTTTGATTTTTTCCGATTTGGTGGCATAAAAAATCGCGCCGACAGTGTAAAACAATCCTCCAATGACCAACCAGAGGAAACCATTGGTTGGAAGAGTTTTAGATAATGGAAAAATGAATGCCACACTGATCCATCCCATGAAAAGATACATCCCTGCCGACAACCACCTTGGCATATGAATGAAAATAACTTTTGTCACCATTCCAATCAAAGCTAGCGACCAGATTCCTATCAATAAACCATATCCAAGTGGTCCTCGGAGTGCAATAAGACAAATAGGGGTGTACGTTCCTGCAATCAAAACAAAAATCATTGCGTGATCCAATTTCTTAAGTCTTAAAATGACCTTATCGCTCCCGTTATATCCATGATAAATGGTTGAAGCAGAGTAAAGCAGTATCAAACTGATGCCAAAAACAATCCCACCTGCCAGTGAGACAGGGCTCTTTTTCATAATGGCAGTGATTATCAAAGTAATCAAAGCTGCCACTGATAGTATGATACCTATAAAGTGTGTCAGGGTGTTGAGTGGTTCTCTGATTTTCATAATTCGCTCCTAACGTAGTATTGAATACTACTTAAAGTTATATCGATATACTACCATATGTTTTCATCATTTGCAATACATGATATAATATATTAATAATTATTCAGGAGGTTCATATGTCATCATTAAAAGAATCACTCTATTATGAGGATCCATCATTTGATAAATTACCTGACATAAAGCTTTACATGGATCAGATGTTGGATTATCTTAAAATAAATCTTGAAGTTCTCATGAGATCAGACGAAGACTCTGTCTTCACCAAAACAATGATCAACAATTATGTAAAGTCTGGAATCATTGATGCCCCAACAAAAAAGAAATACCCAAAATCCACAGTTGCGGACCTTGTTCTAGTTTATCACCTCAAGCAATGTTTTTCCATTCAAGATACCCACACTATTTTGGACATTCTGAGGATAGAATCTTCCTATTACACTGAATTCACCAAACTTCATAAAATAATTCGCGCATCACTTCACGCTGAATTGCCCTCAGATCTCGATGATCTGGATCCAGATATGGCAAAAGCATTGTTGATGCAATACGCCATTGAGGCCAGCGTAAAAAAAAGAATGGCCGAGCTTTTACTCGACCATCTGAATCTAAATAAAATTGTAAAGCCATAACCAAATGGTAAGCATGACACTTAAAATCAGTTGAATCCTGAAAACGAAGTTCATTGCGCCTGACCATCTAAAATCCGTTTTTGCCCGGTTGAACATCATAAGGGCAGGAATAATCAACAGTGCGTTCACATAGCCTAAAACCTTGATTGCAGCGAGTCCTTTTGACCCTCCATAGATGACATCCCAAAGTGAATATCGTGCCGATACAAGCAGTATGAAACTGAGTAATGCGGTCATCACAAGTGTGTGGAGCATCAAGACAACCCTTGGTGTGTCATGAATACGATTGACTCGCATATTCGACCACTTGGTGAGGAGCACAATCCAAGCCAGCAAGTTGAAAAAAGCTGAAAATACAAGCAATCCGATTTCCATATATATACTTCTGAAGAATGAAGCTCTCGTATAGACATTATTGCCTATAATGAGGGCTTTTAATTTACCCGACTCATCAGTCTTGAACTCGGCATATACATTGTTCTTAGCATTATAAAAAACAGTCTCTGAGACTGGCACATACTCCATTTTATCGATCAGAAGCATTTGGTCGTTTTCGACTACACGCACCTGATGAATGATTTTTGTCAATTTTTCAATGGATTCCATAGAAGCGTTCACAGGTGAAAAAACACCAACAAATCGTTCAAGAGCTTCAGCCTCATATGTTTCATGTACTGTAACAGAATCATATCCCGGTAAAATCTCCTCAAATATCGCCTTTGTGATTTCTTCTCTTGCACCCAGTTGATTGGAGTTGTAGCTGATGAACAATGAAAGATTTCTTTCGGGAACAAAGATCAGTCTGGAATTGGATCCTGGAATTCCTCCATCTTGAATGAAAACTTCATATTTTCCATACTGTGTTTTGGGCATTCCATAACTTCTTCCCGAAAAACTTCCCACCTGTCTTGTGAAAAATGCGTCTCTCATCTCATCGGAAACTCTATCGCCAGTCATAAAAGTCATGTATTTCGAAATCTCGTCCGCAGTAGTCAAAAAATCATCAGATGGCAAATATAATGTTCTGAATGCGCCAAGAGGTTCATGTCGACCTCCTGAAACCGCATAATTTTGAATGATTTGGGCATTGCTTATCGTTTCGCCGGCCACCATGCTTGCACTTAAATCCATTCCAAACGTAGTCTCAAGAAGATCCGACATCGCTTTTTCATAAGTTAGGCCGCTGATGGACTCAATCAATACTCCAGCAAGTAAACTGTTAACGTTCGACAGTAGAATGAATTCGTCTTTTTCTATAACTGGTTTAAGTTTATAGCTTTTGAAAAATTCATGCGCCTCTACTCCAAATGAAGGTTTGTACATGGTTATTGGGGATTCACTCACAGCAGAATCCGCTTTTAATGTCGTTATTCCCGTCGTATGTGTCAAAACGTTCGCAAAAGTCAAACCGTCAAGCGAAGTTTTGTCTTTGATGTTCAGGGGCAGATAAGGTTCAATGGGATCGACAACTCCAATATTTTTACGATCCATCCACTGAAGCAAAAGATAAGATGTGAATACTTTTGAAATCGATCCTGTCTGAATCACAGATTGCTCAAGCGTCATTGCTTGATTTCTCATGATATCGGATTCACCAAGCGCGGTCTCAAATATAACCTTCCCATCTTGGACCAAAATGACTTCCAGACCTGGCAAGTTGTTGTTTACCATGGCACGATTGACTATCTCATCCATGGTCGTTTCATTTATATCAATTGCCTCAGAAAAAACAAAGCTATTTGTTATCATTAGACAAAAGCCCAGTATTAGAGCAAAATATTTCCTTTTCAATGGTTTGCCTCACTTATTTCATTATTTTATAAAGTTTCCCGACCTTGTCTCTGTATGTGAGATCCAAAACGATATCTTTGCCTGGTATGATCAAATTCTCCTCCAAAATGCCTCGAACAGTCTCATACGCTAGATCCGGGAAATTGTTTTCCTTGCTTAGATGCGCCAATAGAATGTGTTTGGTGACGCCGTACCCGATAATTTCTTTGGCGATGAATCCTGCATCCTCGTTGCTCAAGTGACCGAACTCGCTAAGAATCCTTCTTTTGAGCACCATTGGGTAGGATCCTGTTTTCAACATTTCTATATCGTGATTGGACTCGATCATCAACAAATCACAATCTTTGAATTTCTCTATGACTTCATCCGAGATGGTCCCAAGGTCTGTTGCGATACCGATCTTTGTATTTCCATTGGAAAATGCATAGCATCTTGGATCAACCGCATCATGAGTGATTTTAGCACTTTGGATCTTGATGTCTCCGATCTCAATATTGTCAATATCCTCGTAAACGTGCAATAGACTTGGGTCCACTGTACCAATTTTTGGTTTTACAGCTTCCCAAGTCTTTTCAGTCACATAAAGTGGCATTTTATATCTTCTCATCAGAACGCCAAGACCACTGATATGGTCCGCATGTTCATGAGTCAAAAGTATACCGTTTATGGTTTCAATTCTAACATCAATATTATCAAGGGATGCTTTGATATATTTACCACTCATCCCCGCATCCACCAACAACCTTGTGGTTTCAGATGCCACAAGTTGACAATTCCCAGAGCTCCCGCTTGCAAGTGAACAAAACGACAACGCCATATGCATACCTCTTCCTAAGGTGTCTCTACCGCTTGTACATAATAAATTTTACCTTGATCAGTCATAAATCTATAATAAGGCAACGCTTCACCAGAAATCAAGTCACTGACTTGAAAACTTTGGTCATTGAGTTTATACACGAGAGTGATATCCTGTATACTGTCGCCTACCTTGAAATTGACCATGACTGAATATAGTGCACGATCTACACTGATTATATCATAATTTGTCGTCTCTACATCACCAATATTTACAGGCCATGAGAGTTTGAACCCGACGACTTCCTCGTCATGAATCCAAAAGACTACTTTCGACTCTTCTATGGCTAGATCATTTCTCATATGCCTCATAGTCACAATCCGATAGTTCCCAAGTTCCTTGACTTCAATCTTTTCAAAATCATAGTCCATCATGTTGGCTTTCTCGAATGCATCTATAATCTCAAAGGTTTCGTTCAATATTTCCGGATCACTGATGATCTCAAACCACCTGAGATTTTGCTCATTGTCTTTGGAGACTCTGCTATAATGCGTTAGTTTCGACCATAGGATTTCCATTTCATCCAAATCGACGACTTCATCATCAATCGTATATTTATCTCCATCGTAAAAGAATCCAGGCCCTAAAAGCTCACCTACCATTGTCTCAGGTATCCGCTCAAAATCAAGTTGAATAGAGGCAATCACATCAGGAAAATCAAAATCATCTTTCATCAAGGTGATACCATTAACTTCATACAGTTCCAAAATGTCCTGAAGATTAGAGGCATTCGCCTGTCTGTAAAGCGCCCTGTCTTCAATAATTATGAACCCAAGCATCAAATTGGTAGCTATCAATAGAACAATTAGGATATTCTTAATTTTTGGCCAATCCATAATTTACCCCGTTTAGCGATATGTCTTTATTAAAGTCCCAGTATAAGCATTGAAAAGATAAGTTCTACCGCTGATCACAACCTGCCATGTAGGCACCATGAGAGCACTTCCGCTTTGTCCTTCAATGGAATAACGCATATCAATTTTTGTGATTTCACTTCTGATTGGAAAGTAATACTCAATATTGTCTAGTGCTGAATCGTAGATGTTGTTGTCCTGCAGGTAATAAACACTTACTTCAAGGAAATTGTTCGAGATGCATTCATCAATGGAATAAAGACGATCCATCTCCTCAACATCAATCAATTCGATTGGTTGTTTGATGTCCTTATAGACATTGACAACTTGATTGCCTCTTATTTCCACGCGAATAGGATGTGAATCAGGTGTTGTTTCAGCCAAAGAATAGTTGTTGACTCTATAACCAAAGTAAAATACATGTGTTGTGTCAGTGCCATTTTCGAAATCATAATCCGCAAGATAGATTCCCGACGGATAGAGTCCAAAGTTTTCTATTTTACCCGCGGCAATTGAAAAAGCTTCTTTAAAATCAAGATTTGAAGATAAAGCGGCATCAAATCTTTTGTGATAAAGTACTTCTCCATTTGGTGATAATGTAAGGACTTTGTCGCCATACCCATACATCAAAATTGTCGAACCATTGGCATCTTTAAGTCGCTTTACAAAATCCATCCTATTGCCAAAAACAGATCCTGAAATTCTTTGTATATCACCAATCATCTCCCCATCCAGGAATTCAATTTCATTACTAAACCGGACTTTTGGGACAACATAACTGTATTGAAAAGGAATCAACTCATAATTCAACCGGTCATATTTTTCATCCACAGTGCTTTCCAAACTGAAACGTGTACTGATTTTTCTATATTCAATATAAGGCGATTGCTTGACAATCTTAACCAATGCCCCTATATCATGGATTTGGACATCGCTGCTCATCATATAATATTGATCTGCCTTTCGATCATAAACGTAAATCTTACTGGAATCATTTCCATTCAAAAGATATTCATATGGAGTGATTTTTGATATGGAAGCATCTACAACATCCGATGAAAACAAACTGTAAAACTCGGCTACAGTCAATTCCATAGGCATTCTAAGAAGCATACTCTCATTTGAAAAGGCTTCAATATATGATTCGCGTGTTATAATCTCCATACTGTCATATTTCTTAAAACTGTTCAGCACTACAGGTCTAATTTCACTCCAGATTCGCTCTTGAAGCATGACATCATAGACACGGGTATAAGATATACCCCCAAAGCTAACGAAATAACTTTGGGGGTTTATATACGCGGACAGTTTAGTTGAATTGATCTCAATATCGCTACTATCGATATCCGAGGCAAAAAGGTCATCATACATGACCCACTGCATCAATAGCAAAGCGGTCAAGAACAATCCGATGATCAGTACAGATTTCATTCTTTCTCTTAATGAAACCATACGACTGCTCCTTGAATTAATTGGTTATATTTAATGGAACCATAGGAATGATGTTCTTTTCCCTATCAATAATTTTAAATGTCATTTCTTTTACAAGTCGCATCTCGCTATTTAAAAATCTAAGTTTATATGTGCCATTGGACAGGTACCCGATCTCTTTATAAAAACTCATGCTATTGATTGTGTCATTATATATGTGCTTTTCAAACAACTCCAAATACTCAACCATTGCAAGAGAATATGCTCTTCTGAGTTCGTTGAGCTCCGATCTGACAGTGGACCATCTTTTATAGTCTTCATAAACTGATGAATCGAGTTTTGAAAGTTCTTCAAGTCGATCTGCAATCAAATCAAAATGATACTGTTTGTTCAGTTCTGTATATGCATTTTGCTTTAGAGCCAAAGCATCTTTGACCTCAAAAAAACGATTTATGATTTTTGTTTCTTCAACCAACCCTTCAGAATTAGTCGGCTGCTGGTTGGAATAAATCCTACTGAGTGCAGTGCTTCTATCCATACTTGCAGCACTGGAACTCAACCTCATCACAGAGACATTCAATCCATCTCCAAGTTCATTTCCAAAAGACAATTGTCTATCCACCTTGACAAGTGAAACCGCTAGTGGGCTATCCACAATTTGCGTGTTATTGATATTCACATTGATAAATATTAAATTGTCATTTGTAATGCTCTCACTCATAGGTTCACCAATGATGATCTGATCCGGTGAAATAGGAGACGCACTTGAATTTTCGAATGCAAAGGCGGTATTTCCAGTTGTGAAAATCACCAAAGCCAATATGATTATAATTCCTTTACGGAACATGAGGATCCTCCAAATTTGATTTGATCGAAAAAAAATACATTCAATCTCTATAACATTATACACAATATTTGTTACAGGAACATTACGCCGTATTTAAATCAAAATTACACCTCATGAAGTCCATAAGGTAATACTATTGTAACTTTGGTGCCGACACCATATTCAGAATCAATACGAATATCTCCGCCGTGTGCTTCCGCAATTTCCTTGGCTATAGAAAGTCCAAGACCTGTTCCCCCCAGTTCTCTGGATCTTGCTTTGTCCACACGGTAAAATCTCTCAAAAATCCGATCCATATCTTGATCCGGAATTCCGATGCCACTATCTGTCACCATAAGCTCAAAACAGTCCTCATCGGAGCCTTCTCTCAAATCGATTATGATCTGGGAATCCTCACCTGAATACTTTATTCCATTTGACAAAATATTGAGCAATAGTTGCTCTATTTTATCATAGTCAATCAGTGCATGAACTTTTATATCGTTATAGTGTTTCACAAGTACTTGCCTTTTTTGATCTGCTGTGGCTTTTACTTTCAGAACACAAGTATCAATAAGGGCATTGACTTCATATCTTTCACGCTTGAGACGCACAGTATCGGAATCGAAATTGCTAAGCTCAAGCAAGTCTCGAACGAGCCTTGCCATTCTATCGGCCTCAGTATTGATGACTTCCAAAAACGTCTTTTGCATTTCAGGATCATCAACAACACCATCCAGAATGGTCTCAGTATAACTTTTGATGCTCGTAAGTGGCGTCTTGAGTTCATGTGAGACATTTGCAACAAATTCTCTTCTCATATTCTCAAGTCGCTCTTCCTCAGTAATGTCTTGGAGCACGAAAACCACTCCCATTTTCTTCGATGATTCATCTAGAAACGGTGCAAAGTTGACTTTCAAGATTTGTTTGTTATATGAAATGCTTTTAGATCCGATCCCATTGTTGAGTTTGCCCGAACTATATATGGACAGCAAATCACCAATGATATCCTCATCAAATACTCCATTTGTTGTAAGAAGCTTACCGGCTTTAGGATTGCAATGAATAATCTGTCCTTCAGCGTTTATGGCGATCAAACCGTCTTCCATGTAGTTGATGATGGCTTCAAGCTTGCTTTTTTCACTGGAAATCTCAGAAATATATTTCTTGAGTTCGCCTGTCAGAAAATTGAAAGTCCTCGATAGTGCACCAATTTCGTCCTCAGAACGCACTTCAACGATTTGATTGAAATCACCTTCTGCGAGTTTTGCAGCTTTGAGTGTAACCTCATTGATCGGATCCGTTATGCTTTTGGACAGTAAGAAACCAATAACTATAGACAAGACCAAACTCATAGCGACAGCTTGTAAAATAATCATTCTGGCTCGATTGAGCGTTCCATAGATGTCATTCAAATCATAACGCAAGTATATTAGTCCGATTTGTACATTTTTACTATAAATCGGATAGACTTTGTCTTTTGTACGAACATTGCCTGATAGCTCAAAATTCTTTTCGACAGTCTTTCCAATCAAACCTTCAACCACAAGCCCTGTATTGAGCACTTCAGATACAGGCCTATCCACATTTTCGGTGCTTGTAGCCAGTATACTTTGCGATTTTTGATCGATGATATAGATTTCTTCTCTTAAGCCAATGTCCGCATGCCGTTCAATGGATTCCTGAACAATTCCTCTAACTTCCCCAAGATCATCACTTTCAATTTTAGAAAGCTCAGACATCATAATCTGAGCTATATCATCCAAACGGTTGGATACGACATTGAGATTGTAATCTTCAAAAGATCTGACAATGAACACACCCGCCAAAAGCATCGCAATGAAAACGAGCAAAAAATATATAATTGTAAATCTCAGTCGTATACTTCTTAACATTGTGCCTCCAACTAACTTCTTTTGAAGTAATAGCCAACACCTCTTTTAGTCATGATATAAGTTGGATTGCTTGAATCTTGTTCCACTTTTTCTCTCAATCGTCTGACCGTGACATCCACAGTTCTGATGTCTCCAAAGTATTCATAGCCCCAAACGTCTTTCAATAGTTGTTCTCTTGTGAATATCTGATTGGCTTGAGTCGCCAAAAATTTAAGCAGTTCGAATTCTCTAAGTGTAAGTTCAATCACCTCGCAGTCCTTGGTTACTTCATAACGGTCCAGATCTATGGTTAGGCTATTGGCGATTATGATGTGGCCGTTAGGTCCCTTACCATCGGAATCGGAAATATCCACTCTGCGTATGTTTGCTTTTACGCGTGCGATGAGCTCTCGCATTCCAAATGGCTTTGTGATGTAATCATCGGCACCAAGCTCAAAACCGAGCACCTTGTCAACTTCTTCCTCTTTGGCAGTCAGCATGATTATTGGCATGCTGAAGCCCTCTCTGATTTTCCTGCAGACCTGAAAACCATCAAGTTTTGGTAACATGACATCCAATAAGACCAAATCCGGTTGGAATTGATATACCTTCTTTAAGGCTTCTTCACCATCAAAAGCTGTTTCTATCTCATAACCTTCTTTAACCAAATTGAATTTAATGATATCTGATATTGGTTTCTCATCATCGACAACTAGAATTCTTTTACTCATTATTTCGCCTCCTTTGTTAAGACGTTAGCATATATACCTATTCTATACGAAATAAAATAAAAAAGCGAGTCATCGACTCGCTTTATCGTTAAAATTTAACATAATTTCTTGGATTTTGTGGTACACCATTCACTCTAACTTCGAAATGGAGGTGTGGTCCTGTACTGTAGCCTGTGTTTCCACTTGCCGCTATTACTTGTCCTTGGAAAACTTTATCGCCTTTTTTTACGTTTAGTACGCTATTGTGGGCATAAAGTGTAGATATGTTGCCACCATGGTCGATGATAATATATCTTCCATAAGAACTGGAATATCCTGCAAATGTTACCTTGCCACCGTCTGCTGCTTTGACGTTTGATCCTACAGATAAACCGATGTCAATTCCAGTATGTTGTCTTCCCCATCGCCATCCAAATTCAGACGTTACGATACCACGAGAAGTTGGATGAATAAGAGTACCTGTTCCGATTCTCGGAGGAGGATCTTTTGTACCTTGGTATACAACTTTAGTTTGAGGCTGCGCTGTGATGTTTTCGGAAATAACTGTTCTTCCGATTTCTCTACCATTATGTCTAATCAGTTCAGCTTCTACGACACGTTCGCCGTAAGCGCCACCGACTTTTGTTTTGGTTTCACCCTTATAAAGGGAATTTGTAGGCTCATATTCCACTTCAAATGCAATTTTATCGGAATAAGTCGCTTTTTCTACTGTTACTACATTGATTAAAGGTCTTGGTGTCACCAAACTGATTTCCATACCGATTTGCAAAGTTTCTGCTTTGATATCAGGGTTGGCTGCTTCCAGATCATAAGGATTGACTCCGTAAAGTTCAGCGATTACCCAATAGTTTTCACCTTTCTTGACAGTGTGAATCTTTTCTTCCTTGGTGCCTTTTCTGATATATTCGAGTGCCGTTTCGACGGTGTCATACGCCTCGAAATCCATAATATCAATATAACCTGGGCTAACCTTGACTTCTTCTTTGAAATAGACATCCAAAATCTCTGCATCTTGCCCTAGAGTAAATTGTGCCTTTAACGCTTCAAGCATTCTATTCGCTTCGTTCTCAGACTTGAAATTCGCAACTGGAATGTTGTTCACAAGAACTTGATGAACTTTGACCGATGCCATGCTCATCACTTTGATTTCAGGAATGTTTACTGTTCCTGCGGTTTCAACGGCAATTTCATTAACTGATGCCTCAACCGTTTCTTCTTCAATGGTTTTGCTTGGCACACTAACCACATGTGTGTTTACCGCGTCCTTTCCGATCACTTCAGTAGGTGTAATGGTATTTACGGCATAAAAACCTATCGCCGATACCATTACCACCGCTCCAACACCACCTATTATCCATTTGTGCTTGATCACGAAAGGTTTTGCGGTGCTAAAACCGGATTTTGCTTTTTCAGCGATTGTTTGAACAAAGTTGTCATTATTGCTATATTTTGTATTATGATTATTATTGGATTTGAATTTTTTTGTGAGTTTGCTGACTCCTGAGGTTGCCAAAAATAAAGGATACAATGATAACGCAATAGCCTTGGCACCAAATTCAGCCACTTTTTCACTACGCTCTACTTTCTCGTCACCTTTGACATACACTTTACTGGTGGAACGTTTTATTATATGTTTTTGAGACGTTCCGTTTCTCTTTTTCCCCATCCTATACTCCTTAATATTGGCCTTAATAATGGTTCACAGCAGCATTCTTTATAAAATACCTTCTTAATTATAGCACAACTTTCGAAATAGATAAATTATATTTTTTTCATTGTATGTGAAGAGACTGTATATATCCATATTTGATGCTATCGTTTTCATTGAAATACCACATGTTGTGTTTTTTTTGAATGTTTTTTTGTCTGTACATAGAAATATTAGAACAGCTCAATAAAATACTGATACACCAATCATATAAATGTTATAATATTTCATATGACGATTATGAAAGAAGGAAAATCATGGCATTTATTCAAAACGCGACGACTTTTGATCTCGGCGAACTCAATATAGAAAATATTTTCATTTCAGACTTCATGCCCTCTGCAAGTGGTACTTACGTTAAAGTATACCTTCTTGGTCTGATGTTCTCCAGATCTGAAAATGATGCCTATCGCTTCGACAACAAAAGCCTGGCGAACATGCTCGGTCTTCCACTTCAGGACGTTGTCGAATCATGGAATTACTGGGAAAAACAAGGCATCATCAAAAAGCACATACATGGTGATGCTTTAAATTTTGATGTGGAATTTCTTTCACTACGCGAACTTTACATCCTAAACAATTACACCTCGAAATCGGAACCGACAGATCGCAAAAGCGACCCCAAAATCAAAAGTCACTATAAGACATTATGTGAACAGGTTGAAAAAATCGTTGGACATCCTCTATCCTACACTGAATACAGAGATATAGGCGATTTTTATGACCATTACTATACCGATACCGCCATCATATTAAGAGCATTTGAGATCAACTATAAAGAAAAGAACATCCGAAGTGTCAAAGCTGTAAAAGGTCTTTTGAACCAGTGGCTATCACAAAACTTATCTACACTGGAATCAATAGAACATCACATCAAAAGCAGGGATGAACGCAACATAATCTATAAGGAAGTCCTTAGACATCTCGGCTTGTCATTCAGAATGGCCAATCAGGCTGAAAAAGAGTTGATCGATAAATGGCTGGATCAATATGACTTCGATCCCGATTCGCTTTACCAGTTCATTATAGTCTTTTCAAAGAAGACACTCAACATCAACATGAATTATCTGGACAAAGTATTTGGTGATCTGCACAAACAAGGCATTAAAACTGTAGAAAATTATGAAAGTACCCAAATAAAGGATAAACCTAAAGCCCAGTCACAATCTCAAGCCAAAAGAAACCGATTCACCATAGAAAAGGAACGTTCTTACTCGGAAGAGGAACTTGAGAATCTACTGCTTAATAAGAAGAATTAAGAAAGGAGTCACGATGTCTCAAAACGTCCAAAGCATCAAAGGAATCATGGAAGAATACAAACAGCAACAGGATTTGAACCGACTGGCTCTTAAAGAAAGGCGTTTGGCACTGTATGAGCGGTTGCCAAAACTCGCAGAAATCGATCTTCAGATGAGCCAGATTGGTGCTGAAATCTCCAAAGCAATACTCAGGAATCCCAAAAATACCGAAATTATGCTCATGGAACTCAAAAGCACACTTGACCAACTTAAACGCAACAAAGCCATCCTGCTCACAGACAACAACATACCACTGGATGCACTTGAACTCGAATACAAATGTAAAAAATGCAAAGACACAGGTTTTATGCCCGATAACAGAAGATGCTCATGTTTCAATCAAAAATTGATTCATAGGGCATATGAAATGTCAAATATCGAGCGTCAACTGACCTTTCAAAATTTTGACCATTTCAATCTGGGTGTCTTTTCAGACCACAAAAATGCCAAAGAAGGGGCTTCTCAAAGAGAAAACATGATGAGCATCCTATCAGAGGCAGAAGAATTTGTAAAACAGTTTCCAAGCGAAAAGAATCTGCTTTTTTTCGGAGCGAGTGGTCTTGGAAAGACCTATTTATGCAATTGCATCGCCAAGTCGCTTTTAGATCAAGGTTATTCTGTTCTATATCAAACACCCTTTACAATTATACAGTTGATTGAAAAAAAGACTTTTACAGACAAATCAAACACCTTTATTCAAATGGCTTATGAGCAACTCTTTAATGCAGATCTTCTCATTATAGACGATCTTGGTACCGAAAGCGCCAACACTTTCACAATTAGCGAATTCTATAATATCATCAATACAAGAATCTTGAATGGAAAAAGTACTATCATTTCAACAAACATCAAACTTTCTGAAATCAGCTCATTTTATAACGACCGTATTGATTCACGACTCAAAGGACATTATCAATTGATGAAGTTTTTTGGTCCGGATGTTCGTTGGGAGATTTAAGAAGGGAAGGGAGAGCAGGGAAGGCAGGAAGGGCAGGAAAAGATTAAGATCACAAAGACTTGAAAACCAAAGTAAATCATAAAAAGGGTCAATGCACATCACATGCATTGACCCTTCAATTTTATTGTTTAAAGCACACGGTTTTCCAGGTTTTCTAGGTTTTCCTGCCTTCCCTGCACTTCTCCTGCTCTTCTCCCTGCCCTTTTAAAAAATGGTGTCTCTCACAATTGTTTGAGATCTTTTAGGACCGATTGAAACAATCTTAACTGGAACACCTACCAGTTCTTCTATACGTTCCACATATTTTTTTGCATTCTCCGGAAGAGATTCAAAAGTGGTACAAGTGGTGATGTCTTCCTTCCATCCAGGGAACACTTCGTAAATCGGTTCACATTTCGCAAGAACTGAAAGGCTCGCTGGAAAGTTTGTCATAATTTCATCGCCGTACTTGTAACCTGTACAGATTTTGACTTCATCAAAACCACTGAGTACATCTACCAGCATAAGAGCGATACAAGTCATACCGTTTACACGTTTGGAATAATTGATCATCACAGTATCCAACCAACCACATCTTCTCGGTCTGCCCGTTGTAGTTCCGAATTCATTACCGGCGATTCTGATGCGTTCTCCGATTTCATTGTCGAGTTCGGTGACAAATGGGCCTAGACCCACACGAGTTGTATAAGCTTTAGTGATGCCGACAACCTCTCCGATTTCGTTAGGACCTATTCCAGAGCCGATTGTAAAACCACCAGAAGTCGGATGTGAACTCGTCACATACGGATAAGTTCCATAATCGAGATCGAGAAGCGTGCCTTGGGCACCTTCCAAAAGCACTTTTTTGCCTGCACGGAGTGCCTCGTATACGATGACTGATGTATCATCGACAAAAGGTTTCACTTGTGCGGCATACTCTTTATAACGTGTGACCATTTCTTCTTCATCCATGGCAGTTCCGCCATAAATTTTTTCTATGATTTCATTTTTCGCTTTAATTCTGCTTCTGAAAAGCGGTTCGAAAATCTCTTCATCGATAAAATCACAAATTCTGATGCCACTTCTTTCAACTTTATCCATGTAACACGGACCGATACCTTTTTTAGTGGTACCAATCATGTCCGCACCTCTGGCTTCCTCAGCCAAACGATCAATTTCCTTATGGTATGGGAATACGACATGGGCACGATCTGAAACTTTGATGGACGAAGTGTCGATGCCTTTGCTCTCAAGCCCCTTGATTTCGTTTAAAAAACCTTCAGGGTCGAATACTACGCCGTTACCGATCACATTGATTGTGTTTTCATTCAAAATACCTGATGGAATAAGATGGAGCGCATACTTTTGATCTCCGACAACCACGGAATGACCCGCATTGTTGCCACCTTGGCCACGTACTACGACATCCGCCTCTTTTGACAAATAATCGATGACCTTTCCTTTGCCTTCATCTCCCCATTGTGCACCTAATATTACAACTGTAGACATAAACTCACCTCACTATAAAATCATTGCATCTGCAATTTCACGCATAAATCCACTGTCATATTAACAGACCATAGGGTCAAAGTCAACAAAAGTGCGAATTATTTTATAAAATTAACAGAAATAATTCGATTATTTCATCATTAGCAACCGATCAATGCTCGGTTTCGCCTTGAAGGTATCCTTAAGCAGTTGATACTCTTTTTGTGCCCTCATGATCGCCTCTTCAGTCTTGTCGGCTTTATAAGCTCTGATCAAAACATTCTTGGGCGTATGTTCCATATCTATGAACTCGAGCATCTGAACATCATAACCCACGCATTCGAGTGCGGACGCCCTAAGAGAGTCTGTAACAAGTGTGGCCAGTTTATCTTTGATCACACCATACCTGAGGAGTGGATTCATAGCTGGATTTTCAAGTTGTTTGAACAGCTCGTGCTGACAACATGGTACAGCAAAAATAATCTTTGCGTCCCAACCAACGGATTTTATTAGTGCCTCATCAGTCGCGGTGTCACAAGCATGAAGCGAAACAACCATATCCACTGTTTTCTCAGTTTCATAATCTTTGATGTCACCAAGTTCGAATGTCAGACCATCGTAACCTAGTGCACTTGCGGTATCATTGCAAAACTTTATGACATCTTCTTTCAAATCAAGTCCGATAATTTCAACATTTCGATTCTGAAGTTTCACCAGATAATAATAAAGTGCAAAAGTGAGATAAGCCTTCCCGCATCCAAAATCAATGATGCGAATAACGTCCAAATCTTCTAGTCTACCTATGCTATCCGAAACAAATTCAAGGTATTTGTTCAGCTGCCTGAATTTGTCATACTTTTTCTTGAACACTCGTCCATCAGAATCCATAAGCCCTAGATGGGTCATGAAATCACACGGTTCACCATCTGGAATGATATAATTCTTCTTTCGATTGTGTTCCTGTTCGACTTTGAAACGCGATGGCGGTTTTGTGATGATTTTGCCCTCCATTTTTTTATTGAAAAGCAATTGGTAATCGCCATCTGTCGCATAAAAGACACCTTGTTTGAAGTAATTTCCCATAACTTCATCCAGAAGATCAATGAGTTCAGTAGCCTCAAAGTTGTCATGTAGCACCTTCTTCTCGTATTGATAAGTCACATGATAAAGCTGAGAGCTCTTGATCAAAACAGGCTTTATATCCAGTTTGTTATATGTCTTTTGTGCTCCTTTTCTTATATTGCTCAAAACAGCGAAAATAAGATCCCCATTTCGAATCATATCTTCGATTGATTTCAGATTCTCATTCATACCTTGACCTCCTTTATTAATTGCTCGCTTCAATGTATAATGGAATTGATAAAACTCTTAAACGGAAGTGATTAAATGCCTGATTTTTGGAGCCATCAACTCGCGTCGGAAAAAATTAAAACGAAATTCATGGAACTGAATCCATCCTATTTCATTTGGGATAGCAACCTTGATCCTTATTATTATTTTGGTGCACAGGGTCCGGACTTTTTCTTTTATATCAACCAGCCTAGGCCTTATAAGATGAAGCGCTACAAATTTATTGGAAATCATCTTCATACCACCGAAATTAGGAAAACTTTCGAAATCATGTTCGAATATCTAAGACTTCATCCATCGCAAGCACTAAAAGCATACGTCGCTGGCTACATAACACATTATATCCTGGATTTCACATGCCATCCTTTAATTTGCAAATGGGGTCCGGATTCTAAATCACATAAGGAAGTGGAGCTGGTTCTAGATGCAATGGTCACTAGGTATTATAAACAAAAACCAATTCATGAAATGTCAATGAACGACTGGCGTTTTGATCCATTGATTATGACTGGTGAGATCGGAGCATTTTGGCAACATGTCCTCAATGAGTGTCAAATTGGTTATTTACCCAGACCACTTTATCTCCAAGCAACCAAGGATATGAAAATCATTCAGGACATTTTGTTGAAAGACACGATCTCAAAACTTCCTTTTATTTCACTCTTGTCGAGACTGTTCAAATATGATCTTAAAATGTTGAGCTATCCAAAATCACTTTCAGAAGACCATTATAATTCATATGATTTTGATGAATTTCGAGAAGCATATATGCAAGGGATCCAAATCTCTACTATAGTATTAAAACAAATTGACAAGGCTTATACAAGTCAATTCAGTTTAGATTCCATTATTGAAGAATATTTTTATAAAAGCTATTTAGGGGAGGCTAATTTATATGTTCGAAACATTGATCAAGAAAAACGAAGCTGAAATGATTCAGTCGTTACAGGAACTGTTGAAATTCAAAAGCGTCAAGTCGGAACCAAAAGACGACGCTCCGTTTGGCGAAGGAATCAAAGCCACACTGGACTACGCCTTGAAACTAGGCGAACAGCTGGGATTTAAAACTAAGAATGTGGATCATTATGCCGGGTACATTGAATATGGTACAGGCAAAGAGATGCTCGGTATTTTGTGTCACCTTGATGTCGTACCAGAGGGCGATCAATGGACACATGATCCATATGGGGGTGAAATCGCAGGTGGAAAGATCTATGGAAGAGGCACTTTAGATAACAAAGGTCCAGCGATTGCTTCACTTTACGCAATGAAGGCTCTTAAAGATTATGGCTTTGAACCGAAAAAGAGAATCCGACTCATCCTTGGAACTGATGAGGAGAGCGGTAGCAATTGTATGAAGCACTATCTCAAAAACGAAGAAAAACCATCAGTGGCCTTTAGTCCTGATGCGGATTTCCCGGTCATACATGGTGAAATGGGCATCATAGTATTCAAACTTAAAAAAATATTTGTAGACAAGATTCCGGATGGTGGCATAAAGGTCTTGAGCTTGAAAGGTGGCAATGCACCGAATATGGTCCCTGATTATGCAGAGGCAAAACTCGTCTCTCCTTATGATTTGGAAGATGTCGTAGAAAAGTTCAATGCTTCTAGAGAAACTGTCCTTGAGTATGAAAAACATGACGACTACATTCTTTTGAAATCTCACGGAGTCTCCGCGCATGGCAGTACACCGGAAAAAGGCAAGAACGCTATAGCACTGTTGGTTGAGTTCCTCAACCTCATTGACATTGAAATTGGTGATTTGTCCAGTTTCATTAGATTTATCGCCAATAATATCGGTAAGGAAACCGACGGAAAATCCATGGGCATAGCTATGGATGACGCTTACAATGCACTCGTGCTGAACCTTGGACTTATTGAACTTAACGAAGATTTTGGAGAGATGACCATTAATGTCAGATTCCCGATCACAAAAAAAGAATCCAAAATCAAAGCTGCTGTGGATTCTGCTGTGCGAGGTACTGGTATAGAAATTTCCGAGTGGCATGGAGTGCCTCCACTCTTCTTCAAGCCCAATCACCCCCTTGTGGAGACTCTAATGAAAGTCTATAAATCACACACAGGTGATGAGAAGGCCAAACCTATAACAATAGGAGGCGGCACTTATGCACGTGCAATACCCAACGCTGTTGCGTTCGGGGCGCTTTTCCCAGGCAGGGAAGACACCATGCACCAAAAGGATGAATATATGCAGCTGGATGATTTCGTCAAGATGACTGAGATCTTCGCATCTGCTATTTATGAACTGAGTAAGTAAAGATATGGGCGCGTAGCGCTCATATCTTTTTTCCGCTCCAAAAAGTTTCCAACTGCCCCTTAATAAGCTCCTCACTTGTAAATGTCTTCCCCCAATCCTTAGGGAAAAATCTTCTGTAATGTCCAGTCGAATACCTTTGATCGACAAGAACGACAACACCACGATCGTCACTTCCTCTAATGACCCTGCCAGCACTTTGCATGACTTTATTGATCCCCGGAAACTGATAAGCGAATTCAAATCCACGTCCAGATTTATCGTCAAAATAATCCTTGATGAGGTTGTTCTCAAAAGCAATCATGGGCAGACCAACACCGACCACCATAGCACCAATGAGCAAGTCCCCCTGAAGGTCTATACCTTCAGAAAAATGTCCTCCCATGACCACAAAACTGATCATGGATCTACCGCTCGCGCCAGTCAAGTGAGTTTCAAAAGCTCCCAGAAAATCCACTTTATCCGAATCACTTAGATCACGTGTTTGTCTGACAAGATTAAAGCGTTCTCCATGAAGCGCTTCGAATAGCATAAAAGCATTGTCCATGTATTGGTATGATGGGAAAAAAACCATATAATTTCCCGTTTTGGCGGATGCCATTTCATCAATATATCCACAAATTTTGCTGAGAGAGTCATCACGGTCCTTGTATTTCACCGAGACATCACTGGCATAAAGCAAAAGTCTGTTATCCGGATCAAATGGAGAGGGTAAATCCAGCAATTTAATATCTTCATCTTTGCATAGCAAATCACGATAATACGGCATCGGCGACAGCGTCGCAGAAAAGAAAATTGCAGACCTTGAATTCATCAAGAATCGTCTCAATTTGGTCGCAGGATGAATGCAAAACAATTTGTACAACATTTCTTTTTTATGACCGCCTGTAATATAGGTGAGATACCCATCGTCATAGAGTTCACTGATTCTCAAATACCCTAAGATGTCAAAGTAAACTTCTAGTACTTGCTCAAAATATTCAGCACCAGCATTTTCAGTCAGCCATTTTTCAACCTGTGGCGCTCTTTTCTTGAGCCCCATTGCAACTTCTTCAATACCTTCACTCGAAACCCAAATTCCCGCCTCGTTGCAATTCTTCCTGGCATTAAGCAACAATTTGTTGATTCCCTCCAAAGAATTGCCAAGCTTCTTGTCTTTCGGAATCAACTTCTTCTTTAGACTCGTGAATTTGTCACGACTGAGTTCTGCAGAATACATGGTTCTTGATCTGTCCACAAGATTGTGTGCCTCATCGACGAGAAAAACATATTCCTCGGTTGGTACATCAAAAAAACGCCTAAGATAAACCCTTGGATCAAAAACATAATTGTAATCACATATGATCACATCAGAAAAAAGAGCCAAATCGAGTGAAAACTCATATGGGCAAACACGATGCTTCTGGGCATAAGCGACAACACTCTCTCTGCTAAAAACATCTTCATGATTGAGCGCATCCCAAAGCGCATCCAAATTTCTGTCGTAATGTCCATCTGCATATGGACATTTTTCCGGGTAACAAGCTACAACATCATTGATGCAAACCTTATCTCTCGCTGTAATTGTCAATTGCTTGATGTGAAGGTTGCCTTCCGATGTCGTGCGCATCTGCTTGACAGCATCCTCTGCAACACCTTTTGCAATAGTCTTTGCTGACAGATAAAAAATTTTGTCAGTCATGAGACTGCCCATACTTTTTATGGTGGGAAAAAGGGTGGACATCGTTTTGCCAATTCCAGTTGGAGCCTGAGCAAAAAGGTGCTCCCCATCTCTTATGGCATTATATACCGAAACCGCTAGGGCTCTTTGGCCGACACGATATGATCCAAATGGAAAAGTGAGATTTTCTATGCTCTGATTTCTGGAACTGACCCATTTTGATTTGAATACAATCCATTTCTTGTATCTTTTGACTGTTTCCATCATAAATTCATTCAAATCCGCACTTGAATAAAGTCTCTTGATTCTTTTAACCGCACCGGATTCAAAGTCGGCATAAGTTAATTGTATGGTGATTTCACTCAGAGATTCGTTTTCCGAATATATCGCTCCATAAATTTTTGCCTGTGCCCAGTGCACTGGATATGTATCCTCTTCTATCTTTTCAAGAAACACTGATGTTCCTTTGATTTCATCCACTGTGACGCCTTCTGAAGTCGTAAGAATACCATCAGCTCTACCACTTATGATCAAAGTGATAGGGTCATCACCATCATCAGGAGTTAGTGATATACTTTTGGATAGCGGGACTTCAGCTATGTATCCGTCTCCCTGAGATTTTTGAATTTTCTGGTGAGTTCTGATGCCCTCTGCCATTTTACCTTTGCCTTGAAATCTGGAATCAAGGTCTCCGGATTGATAGACAAATTCAACCAAGCCTCTTACTGAAATTTTGCTTTCATATGCCATTGAGTACCTCACTACCGGACTATGAACGTATGTTCGTAATTATTGTATCAAATATAATGATAAAGAGCCAGACAAATTGTCTGACTCCCAGGTGCTCTGTTAATTGTTAAGCGCTACATATTTGTTTGCTTTGGATAAAACGGTTCTCGAATACGTGGTTGAATACGTCTGATATGCCGCATAGTACTTTGCAAGATTACTCGGACCTCGATTGTACTCGGAAAGAATACGCTCGTAATTGGCACCATAGGAATCCATCAAGAGATCCAAATATTTGATTCCAAGAGCAAGGTTGTATTCTGGCTCGAAAATCTGAGTGGGATCATATTCAAGTTCAAGTTCCTCACCAAACTGTGTGGCCAGCCATTTTTCAGTTCCAGGTATGATTTGCATATAGCCTCTGTCCTGATCAGCCCCTACAATATTTTGTTCAAAATTACTCTCGAGTTCAATTATGGACAGAATCAACGAATATGGTACATCGTATTTGTCAGCATACTTGACAAGCGCCAGTGCACTTTCATAATCCAGTGGTGTCTGTTCTGTGATGCTCTTTACTTTTTCGAGTTGAGTGGATTCAAATGCATCGAAATCAATAAATTTTGAAATCTTCTCAAACTCCTCTACGATTGGTTTTTGTGCTTCCAGTACCTTTTGTGCCTGTTCAACCTGTATGGATAATGCATTGATCTCTAGTTCTTTTGTTGAAACTTCTGCCTCAAGTTCGGTCTTTTCCGTTTCAACTCTTTGAATTTCATTTGCCGCTTGTAATGTTTTACTTCCCAACAACACCACAGATAATCCTAAAATCACAAGCAGAGCAACTAAAATTTGATTCATTGTTTTCATGATATCACCTTTCTAAAATTAAGCTTCATAATCTAAAACAACAATGAACACAGCTAGTTGCGCTATGTTCATCATGACTTTACAAATTATAGCATAAGATTAAAAAGTGTCAATTAACAAAATGTAACTTATGTTGTCATCCACCAACTAAGGTGATTTTTTACCTTATTTTCCCACCTCTGTAAGTGTTGAAACAAAAGGTTTCTTGTGATGGTTCCGAAAATTGCACTATATTGTTTTGTAGGTATTCTACAATTGTGATTCCATAATTTCCCTTATTTTGTTTTATTGTTGTGATAGGCTTGCATTTTCTTCAGTCTATTTGAGTCAATTTGGCTGTTTTCTTGAACCTTCTCTTCTGTTTTTATGACATTGCTTTCTTTTTTTTGTAGTGCATTGATCAAGAATCCGATGGTGTCGGTCACCTGAGATGCTTTGGCCCTTACATAATGTTTTTTGATCCGTTCCATATCGTTTCCTGCAAATGCCAAAATGATATTCGCCTCTTTGAAATTGATCTTTTCCTCAATGAGATCTATCACTTCATCAACCAGTGCTTCTTTGGATTCCTTCTGGCTGACAAAAGTCTTCGGTGCAGCTTCGAAAGTGGTGTCATCGCCAAGTAAATATTCAGCCATTCGTTTTCTGAGATCACTCTCGCCACGATGTTTTGTTTTGACAACAGGTTCATGATCCATCTTGAAGAAACCTTCCTTAAAGTCATCATCAAAATGCTCAACTACCTTTGTAATTTCAGCAACATCATCAGGATTTTGAATCACACTGCTTTCTCTACGAACAGGTGGATCGCTCTCATAATCCTTGGCGAGATATCCCTTCATTCTGAGCGAGTCAAAGGCGCGTTTTGCAGTGACTTTGCCGCAACCCATAAACTCAGCGAGCTTCTCGGTGGTCATGCGAGTAGATTCATCTCTGCTCATCAATACCAAAAGACACATTTTCTCGTAGATGTCGAGATCGTAGTTTTCGAACACTTCTTCTTCAATCGATTTCCAGAATTCCATATTCTCCACCCTTCACAGTCTACTTCAGTTTTACTCTATGGTATACTTTCTTTCCTTTTCTGATCATCAGATCACCGTCAATAAAGTCATCTTTAGTAATCAATCTGTTAAAATCCTCTAAAACCACATCATTCACAGAAACTCCATTTTGCTGAATCAATCTTCTGCCTTCTCCTTTGGATGAGACGAGTTCCAGTTTAAGCATCAAATCAAGAATCAAAACGCCTTCCTCAAACTCTGAGGCATCCATTTCTGTAGTAGGAATGTTTTCCGTGTTGTTACCACCCGAAAACAAAGCTTTCGCCGTCTCAAGTGCTTTATCTGCCTCTCCAGCCCCGTGAACGATCTTAGTGAATTCAAAAGCTAGAATTTCTTTAGCCTTATTGATTTCCGATCCTTCAAGTGCAGAAAGTGCTCTGACTTCTTCCATCGGCAAGAAAGTCAAAAGCTTCAAACAATTTTCCACATCAGCATCTTCAATATTTCTCAGGTATTGGAAAAGCTCGTAAGGAGTCGTCTTCTCTGGGTCCATCCAAATTGCTCCA
>JAWSUW010000028.1:24181-25029 GCA_033549245.1 Bacillota bacterium
TTTTCCCATTTTCTTTCCATCGCTGGTTAAAAGCAATTTGAAAGTTAAACCATAAACTTGCTTGCTTTCCATTCTTCTGACCAAATCCACACCCGCAATGATGTTGGACCATTGATCGTTGCCACCCAGTTGCATTTGGCAATCAAACTGTCTGTTCAGCTCCAAAAAGTCATAAGCTTGCATGATCATATAATTAAACTCAAGGAAACTTAATCCCTTTTCTAGTCTTTGCTTGAAACACTCTGCAGAAAGCATGCGATTGACTGAAAATTTACTTCCAATCTCTCTGAGGAAAGGAATATATTTCAATTCATCGAGCCACTGGGCGTTGTTGGAGACATAACCGTCTTTTCCGTCTAGTGTCAGGTAATTTTCCATTTGCTTCTTTAAACATTCACCGTTGGAATCAATATCCTCAGGGGTCAGCATTTTTCTCATATCTGTTTTACCCGAAGGATCTCCAACTTTTGCTGTTCCTCCACCAATAAGGGCAATTGGTTTGTGTCCTGCGCGCTGCATATGCATCATGACCATGATTTGTATGAAATGTCCTAAATGCAAACTATCTGCAGTGGGATCGAAGCCAATATAAAAAGTCACACTTTCCGTTGCCAGCAACTCTTTGACTTCCTCTTCATGTGTGATTTGTTCGATGTAACCACGCTCCAGCAGTGTATCGTATACGTTTTTCATAAGCCACCTCTAATCCTATTTTTTAAATAAAAAAAGGGCCTCTCCATCGAAGGACGAGAGAACCCGTGTTACCACCTTGCTTCATGACCACTTTCGCGGTCACCTCAAACCGAATAACGCTCGGGACGCGTGATGGTTTCCCATCAAGACTCATG
>JAWSUW010000029.1:0-25023 GCA_033549245.1 Bacillota bacterium
CATCAAGATACCCAACAAGACGGCTCACGCTGTTATGGAGGCTCTGGAAGAGTTGATTATTACCTTTGGAGCGTTCACCCCGAAAGTCTTCAAAAGCATCACCAGTGATAACGGTGCTGAGTTCTCAGATCTAGCTTCACTTGAGGAGCACATCAGGACCAGCGTTTATTTCGCACACCCCTATACATCAGGGGAGCGTGGCACTAACGAGCGGCACAACGGCATGATCAGGAGGTTCATCCCAAAAGGGAAAAGCCTCAATGACTACTCTGCTGAGTATATTGCCTGGATTGAGCTCTGGTGTAACACATTGCCTCGCAAAATCCTAGGGTATAGCACCCCTGAAGAGGCCTTTGTGGAACAACTAGGATTACTCAAATGCAGTTAGATTAATCAATTGGTTACATATTGGCTCACTATTTCAATTTGCTATTGCAATCGAGGATTTATTTTTTATACTACATTTACACTTAATGGGAGTGCCTATGATGAAGATCTGGAGTATGTTCGTGCTTGTGAACTTTTTTTGTATGCAAATGTTCATGTGAATGCTCGCCAATGACTTCATAATCATGAGTATGATCGTGATGTCCATCCAAATGATTGTGTTTATGCTCATGCACTTCCTCATGATGGACATGGTCATGCCTATGATCTTCTGTCACAGCATAATAGGTTCCAAGTAACATAATGATAAGTGCAACTCCAAATGATCCTGTAATGCCTTCACGAAGAAAAATCCAAGAAACTACAACACCGATAAATGGCGCCGCTGCATAATAGGCACTGGTTCTCGCTGCACCTAGTTCTCTTTGAGCCTTGATATAAAAATAAATGCTGAGCCCATAAGCCACAAATCCAAGTAACAATGCAATCAACATGTACAGAATAGGTCCGCTTGCTTCCTTCAAAAAGAGTGCTATGATCAATGCACCCACACCAGATCCAAAGCCTTTAATCACAACGATTTGAAGTGGATCCTTCATTGAAAGCATCCTGGTGCAGTTATTTTCAAATCCCCAGCTGACGCAGGCCAACAGCACAAAAACAGAACCAATTGAAAATGAGAAACTACTGAAATCCTGAACGGATAAGATGATGCTTGAAAGGGTTATCAGTCCAATGGCCACCCACATTCTTTTGCCGATGGACTCCTTAAAAATGAATAGCGCTATCATGGAAGTCGCCACGATTTCAAAGTTGTTGAGCAGTGAGGCATTTGATGAAGTTGTTAAAAGAAGACCCGTCATCAGAAAAATTGGAGCTATGATATCCAGAACCACCATACCAATGATAAATGGGAGTTCATTTTTTGTCATTTTCGCTTCCAGGCGTTCACGTTTAAACAGCTGGTTGATCAGATTCACTCCCAGCATCCCCGCGCCAGCCCCTAAGTAAAGGAGTGCCGCCATGAGTGTCGGTGACAATTCATTCAGCAGAAGTTTTGATACGGGAGCACTAATTCCATAAAGTGCAGCAGCAAGTATTGCCAGCCCAACCGATTTAAATTTTAAAGTTTCCATTTGTTCTCCCCGTGTTCATAATAATAATATCTTAACACATTTTTATCTCTTATCCAATTGGGGACAGGTCAAAACTGGTAACTGAAAATTATACCTTCTAATTATTTTACATTTTATGGAGAATGTGATATCCTTTAATTACCATATTTTAGGAGGTATTAATTTTGAATGAATCCAAAAGACCCTACATCTCAGATCATGTTTTTTTTGAGCTTATGATGGCTACAGTTTTTGGCTCTGGAATCAAAAATTCTGTTGTAGAAAAGAAATGGGACTGTATCTTATCACATTTTTATGATTTTAGAGAAGTCGCAAAGTACGATGAACAAAAGCTGAGTGACATCTACAGTGACCCGGACATGCTACGAAACCCGCACAAAATCAATGCAATTGTCTATAATGCCAACCATATGCTTGAAGTCATCAGCACCTTCGGATCGATGGATCAATTTATCAAATCATTTGAACTATCAGATTGCAAATACGACGAGTATATTATGGTTGTTGATTTGAGTTCAAGATTCAAATTTTTCGGTGAAGTCACTTCCTTGAGGTTCTTGGAATCTATTTACGGGACGAATTGACCACAATCTACATAATAACAGGACACAAAAATGGATCAGCGAATGCTGATCCTTTTAAATTAAAGACAGGTACCTGTCCCCGTTCACATTTGGTCTAATTCTTGTTTCAATCTATTGACTGCAACAATAATATCAATCACACATTTTATATGATATTCCATAATCATAGTGTTATCTTCTTGATGATCCAAATTATCAATCACCGCCAAATGTACATATAGCATTTCTAGTCTGTCTATAATTTCTTTGAATGTTTCGGAATCATAAGCGGGATTCACATGGAGTTTGATGTCTTTTTTGAGTATGTTGAATCGGTCTTCAAGCAAAGAGAGTTCACTTCTCAGAGTATCGAGTTCAAAATTTTCCTCATGTGAACCGATAGTTTCCAGCATTTTGTTCAAATCAGGCAACAAGTCGTCAACCACCCTATAGATTTCTCCCCCCATATTGTGTGGAAAAACATAATAATTGATCAAAGTGCCGATAGTCAAACCTATGGTTGTGTCAATAATCCTAAACACGGCATATTCCCAGCGATTACCTGCTTCATATCCCAAGAGAACCGCTATGAATACAATAGTTGAAATCTTAATGGTACCTTGCCACCCAAACTGGTTGCACACATAAATCACTATCAGTATTCCAAAACCCATCGACAGCCAATTGATCGGGAAGATCCATGAAAACACGAGAGCCAAAATTGCACCCAGAATTGTTCCATAAATTCTATCTTTGACAGTACTGAAGGTTGCGGATATGGACGATTCCATGGCTATAATCGCTGCGATGGCTGCAAAAAAGGGATTGGTTATATTCAGGATGTCACAAATCAACAGTGTTATGGCGACAGCCATTGCTGTTTTGATGGTACGCATGCCCAGTTTGTGCAATTTGATTTTCATATCCTCACCTATATCTCAACAATGGGTTTTGGTTTTCTCACTAGCAAATAAGTACCCATCAATATATAATTGGAGTATTTCATCTCAACCTCTTTTGTCAATTTGACTTATTAACTAGAATTATAACCGTAATTGACTCTCATTGTAAATAAAAAACACCTTTTGGACATCATCTTCTGTCCAAAAGGTGTTTCGTCTTAAATTAGATCAACCATTCTCCCATTAAAGAACCAATCAGAGCAACTGCTGATTTTGCTGTTTCATTGTTGTTGTCAATGATTGGATTGACTTCAACAAACTCTGCGCTGACCACTTTTTCAGTTAGTGCAATCATTTCAAGTGCAAAATGACTTTCACGATAAGTCAACCCACCTGGAACACGAGTTCCGGTGCCTTGAACAAATACTGGATCCATGCTGTCCATATCGAAACTCACATGAATACCATCAGTACCGTTTGAAGCGATTTCAATAGAACGCTTCATCACTTCATGCATACCATATAAATCAATTTCATGCATTGTGAATACAGTGATACCAAGTTCTTTAAGAACTTTTCTTTCTCCAGTATCCAAATCTCTACATCCTATAAGTACAATGTTCTTAGAATCTATTTTGTTCTCAGCACCGCCAATGGAAGTCAATTTGTCATGACCGATGCCCAAACTTACCGCAACAGGCATACCATGAATATTCCCAGATGGTGAAGTCGCTTCGGAATTGATGTCACCATGTGCATCAAACCAAATTACACCTAGTTTTTTGTAATGCTGTAAAACACCAGCTATTGTTCCTATCGCAACACTATGATCTCCACCGAGTACCAGTGGGAATCTACCTTCTGCCATTGTATCTGATACTCGTTTGCATAATTCTGTATTGACCCTGGCAACTTCATCAAGATTTTTTAAATTTGTGCCTTCTGAAATGGGACTCACTGGTTTGACTGCAACGATATCTCCTTTGTCAGCCACATCATAACCAATGTTCTGGAGTCTTTCGGTGACTCCGGCATAACGGATCGCAGCTGGTCCAAGACTGACACCGGGGGTCCCTGCGGCTAGATCAAGAGCGACACCGATGATCGATAATTTCGAATTTATAGATGGTTTCATTTGTTTTTCCTCCCAAATCAAGTTTGAATACACAAAGTTATGTTTCCACTATATTCCATTTTATGCATTATACATTGCATAATGTATATTTCTCTCTGATTTTACTTCTTTTTTTTCCATTTGTCCATAGGCATTTTCTAATTATTTCATAATTGCATGTATTAATAATCTGGCATTATCGAACTCATAAGTACATGTTACGAGTGTCAATAATTTCAAATCCTTCTTCTTCTCAATATTAACCTCATGTATAGAAGCGCGGTTCATTGCCTTGACATATTCCTCAAGTCCCTCATCGACCAAATCCAGAATCAGATAATAAGTATAAGCTGATACGATCTGAACTGAGACAATTTCATACTCCTTTGTTTCTCTTAGGCCTTTCAATGTTATGATGCTATTGTTTTCAAGAAATTCTTTGTCTTTATACAGATGTAAATCATGAAACTTGGTTCCATTTTGCATATAATGACCATAAATCACCATATGATTGTCATAAAAATTGCCTTGGTTGCGGTAATCCAAATAGAGCGCACCAGCACTATTTCTTCTGTCGAGGTAATCGAAGTTCAAATAATGTTCGTTATCCAATCCTTTTACCAAAGGATCATCAATTGAAGTCCCACCAATTTCAATCCATCCCTTAAAATCACTATTCGCTTCTATATAGTCAGCAAATGGATTAACATACGTCTCCTTAACTTTCACCGGAGTCACTCTTTTGATTTCCACATCGGAGACTACGGTTTGACCCGACCAAACTCCAAATGTCGGGGCGCTCAAACCCAGAGCTATCAAAAATACGAACTCAAAAAACAACCCAAAGTTGAATTTGGGTTTCATAGAATCACCTCATTGCTATTCATCAGGGGTTGAGCAACACGGCACCACTACATTTTTCACAAGCGTAGTAAGCAGTTACTGCCGTGCCCTCAATGTTGATGTAGATTTCCACCGATTTGGCATCCTCTACACTTTTTCCTTTATTGATTACATCCTCTTTGATCCGTGCTAAAATTTCTTCTTCTTTAAGGTTAGCGATATTGACACCCTCCATTTGTAAACTCAATACTTTTACATCCATTACTTGACTCCTTTCATTCTAGAACCCCCACTTTAGTTGCTCTTTCCAGCGCGGACAATCCATGTGGAGATTTGTTCAATCCACCTGAGTCACTTCGTTGAGATATTTATACCCAAATCGAAGGACAGCAAATCAAATTTGCTGTCCTTCAAAGTCATCAGATTAAAGTTTATTATTTATTCATCATCTCCCACAAATCCTCACTTCTGATCGGTAGCTTTCTGATTCTCATTCCCGTTGCGTTATACACTGCATTGGCAATCGCCGCAGGTGGCGTATCAATTCCAATTTCACCCACTGACTTTGCACCAAAAGGCCCACTAGGCTCAAAACTGTCAACAAAGTCTATGTGCATCGGTCCCACATCCATGCGAGTCGGCACTTTATAAGTCAAAAACGAGTTGTTGTAAAGCCTGCCATTACTCCTGTAGATTGCCTCCTCATAAAGTGTCATTCCAATGCCCTGAAGAAGTGCACCTTCCACTTGGATTCTCGCCAGGTTGGGATTGACCACTGTTCCACAGTCCACAGAGGCATGATATTCAAGAACTTCTATACGACCAGTTCGAAGATCAATCTCGACTTCACATGCGCCTGCCATATATGGAGGTGGTGCTTTTTCTCCCACAAAAGATCCGCTTGAAACGAGCTGTTCTTGCTGCTCAGAATAATAAAGCACAGTGGAGAACTCCTTAAGCGTCATTTCCTCAGTGCCTGCCCTCACTGTTTTACCGTCATAGCTCACATCCTCAGTTCCGAAAAATCGTCTCGTTTTATCCAGAATGACCTCAACCATATTTTCTGCCGCAATTCGAACGCTATGTCCTGAAACATAAGTTGTACTGGAAGCATATGCACCGGTATCAAACGGCGTCAAATCTGTGTCCGATGAATACACGATGATTTGATCCACTGGAACATTCAAGGTCTCAGCGGCCATTTGCGCCAGAATTGTATCAGAACCTGTTCCAATGTCAGTTGCACCAACGACTAAACTGAAAAATCCGTCGTCGTTGAGTTTAATGATTGCCGAGGCCATGTCGATTCCAGGAATACCGGAACCTTGCATGGCCAGTGCCATGCCAACACCCCTGATCTTTCCATCAGGCATCACGCGCATCGGATACTTTTCTTTCCAATGGATGCTTTTTATCACATTCTCGATGCACTGGTCCAGCTTACAAGACTCAATCATCATAGCCATACCCTCTTTGCCCTCACCCATGACTTCAAAAATCTCAGATGTTTCACCTTCATTGATCATGTTCATTTTTCTGATTTCAACAGGATCCATTTCCAGTTTTGCTGCAAGCTCATCAATGATGGACTCCAGCGCAAAATTGCCCTGAATGGCACCATATCCTCTAAAGGCTCCTGCTGGTGTCGTGTTCGTATAAACCACATCCCCTTTGAATCCGACGGATTCCACATGATTGTAAAGCGGTAGGTTCTTCGCACCAGTGACCATCAAAACCGTCAATGCATGCTCTCCGTAGGCACCAGTGTTTGAAAGCACTTCCATATCCAGTGCCTTAATGGTTCCATCTTTCATCGCACCCACGGTCAAATCGATGCGCATGGCGTGACGGGTATAAGTGGATTCAAAAACTTCCTTACGTGTATAAATCATCTTTGCCGGTTTACCTGTGATTTTAGTGACAAGTGCCACATAAAATTCTCCGTGAATAGCCTGTTTGCCTCCAAATCCACCACCAATCCTTGGCTTGATCACTCTGACTCTGGAAAGGTCTATTCCAAGATTTCGAGCGATGATCCTTCTCACATGGAAAGGTGTTTGGGTAGAGGACATGATAGTCAAACGGTCCTGGACATCAAAATAGGCAGTGACATTATGAGGTTCCGCCATAGCATGACTTTGTGCTTGTGTATAATACGTGGCATGGTGCACCACGTCGCAACTCTCTAGTGTTTTTGGCACATCTCCAATCATCATTTCATAGGAAGCGGCCAAATTGCGTTTTGCATCGTGTCCGATCGGGAACATACTGAACGTATTTTCATTCGCATGAATCAAGGTCTCATGGTCCAGTGCGGTCTCAAAATCGATAATCGCGTCTTTGACCTCATACTTCACCTTGATTTGACTCATGGCAAGATCCACCATGTGTTCTGATGTACCAGCCACAACAGCGACTGCATCTCCCATGTATCTCAGAGTCTTATCAAGAATCTTCGCATCATATGGCGACGGTTCAGGATACCCTTGACCGGCTCTAGAAAATATCACCTCTGGAACATTGAGATGCGTCAGCACACATTTTATTTCGGGAATCATCAGTGCTTTAGACGTATCAATGGAAGTGATTTCAGCATGCGCATATGGACTTCTGAGCACCTTGACGATCAATGCATCGCGTGGTGCGAAATCATCCGTATAAGCGGGTTTGCCAAGCACAAGCCCCATACCGTCCACTTTTGGAATCGATTTGTTCACACTCATGACTGCTCCACCTCCAAATACGCCGCAATAGCGCGATGTTGTCCTTCAAATCCAGAACATCTGCACATATTGCCTGCCAAATAATGCTTAACCTCATCCATAGTCGGTTTCGGATTTTCTTCAAAAAGAGCGATTAGGCTCATCATATGTCCTGGCGAACAATAACCACATTGCTCCACACCTTCGGCGGTCATAAACTCTGCGATCGCTCTGACTTTATCCTGTACCCCTTCCACGGTAACGATTTTCTTTCGATTGGCACGAACAGTAAGATATGAACATGATGGCACAAGCTGGCCATCCACTGTAATGTGGCACATGCCACAAGACGTCGTATCACACCCTCTTTTCACGCTTTTAAATCCCAATTTCCTAAGTGTATCGAGTAATACTTCATCGGGTTCGGCCGAAAAACCAAAATGGTCCCCATTGATGATCAAGGTTACTTCCATGATTCTCCCCCCTCCCATATGTCCTCTAAAAGTGCCTGTGCAAGAGCTTTTCTATACTCAGCGCTCGCCCTATGGTCGGTTCCAAACTCAAAACGTTCCACCAAGCCAAGCACTTCTTCAACGCCATCCACCCGAACACATTTTGAATGGCCAGGTCTTGCGCCAATGCTCACGCAATATCCATCCTTCTTCGCCACGCTGACATTGACCAGTGCAAAATCCGTATAAATGCTCTTATAGGCTTTATAAGCACTCTTCTCAGGCATATTGAACGTCAGATGAGTCAAAATATCGCAGCAAGGCAGTCCGTTCTCCAAGTACTCTAAAAGCGCCATATCTCCCGACGAATGGAAATGAAGTGTCGTATCAAATGAAAGCAGCACCGGAATCACATCCGAAAATGGGTATCTTCCCATCACACTGCCTCCTATTGTCGCCATATTTCTCACCGAAACACCGGCAATTTGCTTCATCGCCCCTGTCAACGCCTCAGGCAGCCCAATATGTTTCTCAATTTGCCTAAGCGTCGTCATCGCACCGATTTCCACCCGATCACCAGTGATGTTCACACCATCAAGCCCCAAATCGGCCAAGTCGATCATCAGTGGTACGGTTCTGTTTTGCAATCTCAGGAAGATCCCGCCGCCCATTACCACAGCACCCTTGGTCCCCACCAAACGTTCATAGGCATGACTCAAATCTCCCGGTTTTATGTAGTCCCTTATTCTCATAACCCACCTCTCATAACGTTTCCAGTGCTTCATCCACACCAATCAGCTCGATGGTTCCTGTTTTTAGGCTACTTGTGTCTTTTAGCCCATTTCCGGTCACAACCAGAACCACCTGATCCTCGGGTTTGATTCTCCCACTAAGTGCAAGATTTCTTAAGGCTGCGAAAGGAGCCGCCCCAGCCGGCTCTGCAAACACGCCTGTAAGTGTGGTCATCTCCACGATCGCACTCACGATTTCATCGTCGGTCACGGTCACAAGTTCTCCTCCGTTTCGCTCAATGAACTGACAAGCCTTGATCACATCTCTTGGATTGCCCACACTGATGCTGTCCGCAATTGTTTGAGTTACCTCCTGTAATGGTTTGTATGGTTTTCCCGCATCAAACACATGCTTGAGCGTTGCAGCCCCTTCAGCCTGAACGCCTATCACAGTAGGCACATCGCTTACCAGCCCAACCTTCACGAATTCTTCGAACCCTTTGATCAGTGAACTGATTACCGTTCCGTCCCCCACACTCACCAGACAATAATCCGGTACACGATAATCGTTCTGTACCAAAATCTCAAATGCTGCCGTCTTCTTACCTTCAAGCAGATAAGGATTGATGGCTGAATTCCTACAGTACCAGCCATGTTTCTCTCCCACTTGATATGCCACGTCAAAAGCCTCATCATAGGTTCCGTCAATCACGTGAAGTGTCACCCCAGCAGCCATGAGCTGAGCGAGTTTACCAGCCGGAGCACTTTTCGGCACAAAAATGACAGTCTTCAGTTTGCTGTGAGCAGTGAGTAGCGCAAGTGAGGAAGCCGCATTTCCGGTTGAAGCACAGTAAATGGTGTCATACCCCTGTTTGATTGCCATGTTCATTGCAATTACGCTGGCGCGGTCTTTATATGATCCCGACATGTTGACGCCATCATTTTTTATGAGTAGACGTTCCACATACGGCGTATGGTTGAACGCAAGCAGTGGCGTCGACCCTATAGCATGATCAATCGGTGTATATCCTCTGACAGGGAGCAGATCATCGAACTGAAAAAGTGAGCCTGTCTTGCTGAAATCATCCCTACGAAGCCTCATATCCTCATATTCATAAAGGACTTCCATTGTTCCATGTAATGGCCCACAATCGTCACATGTGTATCTGCCCTTCTCAGGCTGATAAGTTTTACCACACGAGACGCATCTCAGCCACATCATCTGAGCGCTCCTGAGATTGCCCCCACTGGACAAAGCGATTCACATAGTCCACATCGGATGCATTTATCCTTTGAAAAAATGGGCTTTGTCGACGCAACATATGCTTCAAACGGACACACTCTGACACAAATCCCACAGTTTGTACATTTCACAGGATCAATTACAGGATAGCCCCCTTTTCCGGAAGGTTTCAGCATAAGCGTTGTCTTTCTAAGGGATTCTACGGACTCAATATCATTTTCAGCCATCACCTTAGGCAGTCTCTCCACCACTGCGGCATATTGCTTTCTACCCTTGAGAAGCGCGCTGGATAACATTTGTACAAGATCAGCGCCAGCGAGAATCATCTCGAGCGCATCCTCTGCAGTCTCCACTCCACCGCAACCGATAATAGGCATATCTGGAAAATGTGCTCTGATATTGGCGATGCGTCTAATGGCAAAAGGTTTGATGGCAGGTCCTGAAACCCAGCTATTGCCGTCCTGGTTTCCAATTAACACCGATCGTTTTGCGAGATCGACCACCGCTCCCGGACCAAATGAGTTGAATGCAACAACCCCTGTAGCGCCATTCTTTAGAATCGTATCCACGAACCAAATCTCATCTTCGATATGTGGACTCATTTTAATGAAAACGGGCTTGTCTGTAAGACTTGTAATGCATTTTACCAAATCAGGAAGTGCGGCGCGATTATAATGCGTACTCACCTCAAAAAAATCTGCATAAGGACTGAGTCTTGGAACAGTGATTTTAAAATCATCACAGGTGTAACCCACGCTTATTCCAAGGGGTTTCGTTTTTTTCTGAACGAGTTCAGGTAAAATGCCGACCCAATAATCAATATCCATTTCACTCCACAACTCCGAATTGTATATCATGTGCTTTGTACCGACAATACATGGTTTAGTCACTTCCGCAGCGGTCACTGAAATGGTTTTAGTGACCAATCCTCCAAGTGGCAAAGCATTGAGACTGAGTAAATTCTCGAGTCCCTCCACAATCGGACCGGATGCGGGTAAAATCGGATTTTCAAAAATCATTCCTAGCAGTTCCACTTTAGTCGACATGGTCCCCTCCAATTCTCGTCCAAATATTTTCTACTCTACCGGCTTCTACAGGGATGTGATTCACAAGCGCCCTCTCATGAATCAGTTGATGGCCTCCCACCCATAAATCCGTGATGTCCAGTGCATCAAACACGCCAAAGAAAACATGTCCAAATGCATTTTCATCAGTCATAGGTGCAATGGCCTCATAATCCAGAAGCATGGCATCAAATCTGTAACCAGGCAAGAAACGCCCAAGTTTCTTTCCAGTCAACCTCTCGTAGTATCTGTAACCGTTTTTTAGCGCCTCTAAAATATCACCGAAGTCCACACCACTTGCTTTACCGGAATTCAGTTTCGCCATATAATAGAGATCCTGCCAACTTGCAGCGACATTGACCCCAAGCCCGTCAGTTCCAGCAACAATTTGAACCCCGTTTTTCTTGATCAATGAATAATCCACAGTTCCTACGGCATTGTTGAGATTGCTTCTGGTGGCAATGGCAAGTACTGCTCCATTTTTCGCTATGATTTCAGCATCACCATCAGTCATATGCACACCGTGAACAAGCAGGCTATCCCTGGTAATCAGTCCAAACCGGTCCAGTCTCTGAATGGGTGTCTCATCAAATGCTTCATGATCATCAATACTTTCTGATACATGAACATGAATCGGATGCTTTCCGATTCGGTTTGTGATGTTCTCGAGAGTCTCATCAGAAAGCGTCATGGAAGCATGCATTCCAAAAGGTCCCCCGGTACGTTCGATCATTGCCATGTTTTCATCAATTGCGTCATCTATAAGGAAACGATCACTGGTCTCAAAACAGGTGATGCCATGCATACCAAGAGTCTTCAGAACCTCTTCTATACAGGCAGTTGAACCTGGAATCACTCCACTGGCATTGTGATCGATGATACCCACAACGCCTTTTTTCAGAGATTCCTGTCCATAAGCTATGGTCGACCAATGCAGGTCCTCACAGGTCAGTGCCCTGTCCATTCTCCACCAGATTTTTTCAAGAACCTCGGTAAAGGACTCTGGTGCGGCGTTAAAATCATATCCTCTTGAAAACACGGAATAGATATGGGTGTGAAAATTGATCAGCCCAGGCATGAGTAATCTACCCATCCCGTCAATAACCTCTGTGGCTCCTTTGAAGTTTTCAATCGGACCGCATTCAATGATTTCTTCATCAAAAATCACATAACCGTCTTCATAATAGGTTTCGTAATCGTACAGTCTGATGTTGACAATCGCTTTCATCTTACTCCCCCCTCACGTAACGTCCTTTAGCTGTTATGACTTTGCCATCTTTCATGACGAACTGACCCCTGACCAAAGTGCTCTTGATGTTGCCTTTCAGCGATAGCCCATCATAAATGGAATAATCACATACTCCAGATCCTTTGACGACGGTTTTGCCTTCTGGGTCAAAAAGTACCAAATCAGCATCGTAGCCAACCTGAATCCTTCCTTTGCTTTTTAGTCCAAAAATATCCGCCACATTTGAACTCATCTTATCGATAATTGAATCGCCATAAAGGTTGTACATGAGCAGGAAACTGTAAGCTATGCTTCCAACACCTTTTGGAATTTCAGAGGCTTTGTCTGAAGCCGTCTTTTCTGCTCTTTTGAAAGGACAATGATCCGTGCCAATCGTATGGATGTTTCCAATATTCTTTTTAAGTTTTTCTCTCTCAGGTGCTGCTCTAAAAGGTGGCGCAAGCAAATATAAGCTGCCATTATCAAGAGCGAACACGCGATTGTCATAGTAGAAATATTGCGGACAACTCTCCACAAAGACGTTCGGTTTCCCAGATAGCTTTTCCACTCCCGAACCACTGCTCACGTGAACGACGTAAAGTTTGCCCTTTATGTCCATTTTGAGCAATTGATCCAGTGCGCTGAGTTCAGCTTCAAGCGGTCTTGAACTTTCATAAGTGGCGATGTCTTCCCAAGCTGCATCTACAAGCGCATCATCCTCTGCATGAACCATGGTGATGATCTTGTTTTTTAGAAGGGCTTCCAGATGCTCTGTCTCGATCATTCTCCCGGATTCGGAATAGGTGGTGAACACCTTTATGCTGTTCATTCCAAGCTGTTTGACCTGCTTTACGATCTTTCCGACATCACCATGAAAAGAAGACAGTGTCGCATGAAATCCAAAGTCGATGATGCTGTTTTGTGCTATCTTATATCGTTTTTCAAATGCGCGGATCAAATCGTCCTCATGGGCAATTGGATCCAGGAAATCGAGAATGGTCGTCACCCCACCTTTTGCGGCGGCCACACTTCCACTCTCAAAATCATCGCAACTCGTGGCATTGCCTAGATCTAGAGCCATGTGAACATGAGGATCAATGAATCCGGGCAGGACAAAAAGTCCCTTTGCATCTACCGCTTCAACTGATGAAAGAGTTTCGTCAGTGAGTTTGGCGATTTTGCCATCTATGATGTAAACATTGGTCTCTACAAAATCACCAGCCCTATAAACTTTGCCACCTTGCACTGCCAAATCATACATTGAATTCTCCTAAGGCCTCAGTGAGTGTGTCCACATGACGTTTGCGCCACTCAAGGATTTTCTCGTCCATTTGAGGAATCAAGCTCACTTGTTGCTTCCAGTAACTTTGATCGATGGAAGCGTTGAGTTCCTCAACCGTTTTACCTTGCTGTTCCACCCAAGTGTAATACTTGAGATTGTGCCATCTGAGTCTGTTGTAACGGTCCCCTTCAAAGAATAATGAAGGCTCCTGATATTTTAAGATGCGTTCAAATGCGGATGCCGCCTTTTGCTCATCCATATCCGGCATAGCTTCCATGACGGAGTGATAACGGTCGATGGCATCTGTTGCGACTATGACCAAATTCTCGTCCGCTTTGAAGCCATAGTACTTGGCTGTCTTTATGGCTCCGATGATATTGGCGCATCCCGAAATGCCCAGTTTGTCCGACATGAAATCCACAAATTCAGGATCGAGGAAAGTTTTAAGGTAAGCTTTACCTTCATCTGAAGTAATGAGTTTCAATAAAGTTTTAGAGTCCATATCGTCAATATGTACAACACCGTCCATGTTCATGACGTTGTGAATCCATGTGACGTGTTTGTCTCCAATACCCTGAATGTCATGGGCTCCGTAACCGTTAAGTGATAGTGTAGGACACTGAATCGGCTCTCCGGAAACAATCTTCACTTCCGGAAAATGTTCTTTGACGCAGTCACCACTGGCGATGGTTCCAGCTGATCCCACGGTCAGAACGACCGAGGCAATCCTACCGTTGCCGATTTTATTTTCTTTAACCATTTCCACCATGGTGTTGCCTGTGACATAATAATGGAAACGGTAATTGGCGAATGCCTCGAACTGATTGAGTATTCTGATGGTATCCGGTGATGCGCCCCTGAGTTCATGCGTTTTATCGTAAATTTCCTTGACGTTGGACTCACAACCTGGTGTGGCTATAACGTCCGAACCATAGGATCTGATGAGGTCAAAACGTTCCTTCGACATTTCTTCCGGGAGAATGACGAGTGATTTATAGTGCATACGTGAGCTCACCCATGCACCTCCCACGCCGTAGTTGCCTGTGGACGGCCATACCATGGTGTGTTTCTCAGGATCCACTTGTCCAGTGACGACCTGCTCTACGAGTACTGAATAGGTCGGTCCCACTTTGTGCGATCCCGACGGGAAGTCTTTTGCATACATGACGATGATATTCGACTCTATTCCAGTAAATTCTTTTGGTAAAACAAAATATTTAATCTGATCATCAGGGCCTCTCCATGTGATGTTGAAAAGATTGATGGGATGAAGAGGGTCTTTTTTAGCCATTTCGAGGGCTCTTTTTCTGATGTTTGGGTCAATTTTCCATGGGTGCAGCATTTCTTCATAGGTTGGTCCGATAATGGGTGCGTTCATGAATAGCCTCCTTATAAGGTCAATGCCATCACAGCCTTAGCCGTGTGCAATCTGTTTTCAGCCTCTTGATACACGATGGAGTGGACACCGTCGATGACGCTGTCATCGACCTCATTCCCACGATCGGCCGGTAGTGCATGCATGTAGCATACCTCTGGACTTGCGAGGCTCATTTTTTCCTCTGTGCATTTCCAGTGTTTGAAGTCTTCTATGGAGACATTTGGCACCTTGCCGCTCCAAGAGCCCCAGTTCTTTGGTATGACGATGTCAGCGCCTCTAAATGCCTCATCCATATCATCGATCACACGGAAAGATCCGTGGTATTTTTCAGCATTGGCTTTCGCTTCTTCGATAACCCAGTCCGGGAGTTCGAATCCTTTTGGGTGTGCGAGCGTGACGTTCATGCCATAGCGCGGGAAAAGAAGTGCCTGAGTGAGTGGCACGCTAATCGGTTTTTTGTGACTTGTGGCGTATGCCCATATGATGGAGACATTAAGTCCTTTGGTTTCCTTTTTGACTTCCTTGATGGTCATCAGGTCAGCGAGTCCCTGCATTGGATGGTAGAGGTCGCATTGTAGGCTGAGAACCGGACGGGAGGCGTGCTTTGCCATTTCGGTGATATAGGCGTTTCCTTCTCCCCAAACACAGTGTCTGCAGGCGATTCCATGACCAAAACTTGAAAGGATTATGCCGGTATCTTTTGCGGATTCACCGTGGCTGATCTGCATGGTCGAGGTGTCCAGATAGTTCGCATGTCCACCGAGCTGCGCGATGCCCATTTCCATGGAATTGCGCGTACGGGTGGAGGCTTCGAAAAACATGAGTGCGATGGTTTTGTACTGTAGAAGCGGTGTCGGTTCATCCATGTAGAATCTTCTTTTGAGATCTGCGGCCACTTCAAGTGCCATGTCGATTTCGATGTTTGTCCAATCTCTTAATGTGATGAAATGTTTTCCTTTAAGCGTTCTGTACATAATTTCCCTCCTCGAGTTCAGCCAGGAATCCCACGTAGGTTTCCATTGCACTGATCAAATCTGTTTTTCTAATTTTCTCATTAGGCGCATGCGCCTCAACTTCGTCCCCGGGACCGTAGCCCACACAAGGGATGCCCTTCATGCCCATGATCGAAACGCCATTGGTTGAAAAAGTCCACTTGTCCGTGTGCGGCGTCTCACTGTGAAGCTTCTTGTGCGAGTTTTCCATGGCTTTTACAAGGAAGTGGTCTGAGCCGATGGTCCAAGTTGGAAAATAACAAGGTACAGCGGGCTCAAATCCCTTGTAGGATGGCTTGTGGTAGCGATACATATGGACAAAGGCGCCTGCGTTTTTTACAGACTCCAGGGCGTTGATCTGAGAAATCGCCAGCGGTTCATCCTCACCGGTGGTGAGGCGTCTGTCTATGGAGATGGAGCAGCTGTCCGCTACGGCACATCTTGATGGTGAGGTATAAAAGATTTCAGAAACGGCGAGTGTTCCTTTGCCAAGGAAATCATCGTCTTTCAAATTATCGTTGAGTGTTTCAAGTTCGTTCAGGATTTTAGCCATTTTATAGATGGCATTATCGCCTCTTTCCGGTGCGGAGCCGTGGGCACTTTTCCCTTTGACGTCAACACGGATTTCCATTCTACCACGTTGTCCTCTATAGACTCCAAGTGATGTTGGCTCTGTGATGACCACATAATCGGGCTTTATGACATTCTCATCGAGGATATATTGCCAGCAAAGTCCGTCGCAGTCCTCTTCCTGTACCGATCCGACGACCCAGACTGTCCAGTTTTTGATGATATCCAGTTTTTTCGCAGCATGTGCGGCAAACATTGCGGATACGAATCCCCCGGTTTGATCGGAAGCCCCTCTTCCGTAAATGTATGTATCATCTTCTTTTCCTTGAAAAGGATCGAAATCCCAGTTGTCCATAACTCCGACATCCACTGTATCGATATGGCCATCAAAAGCGATGACTTTTTCCCCGTTTCCCATTCTTCCTAGGATATTGCCCATGCCATCGATGATGATTTCATCGAATTCGAGCTTTTCCATGGTCTTTTGAATGGCTTTGATGACATTTTCCTCTTCTCCACTCATAGAAGGTATTGCAATCAGTGTTCTAAGACAATCCATTGCCTCTCTTTTAATTTCATCGATCTTTCCAGATATCCTCATTTCATCCATTGTTCACCTCATGTTTTTCGTCGAGCCATTTCCCGATCAGATTGTTGACGACCCGCTCCTTATAGGCTTTTGTTGAGCGTTTGTCATCGTGGCTTTGATAGAGTGCCTGATAGGCGCTCAGTATTTCAGTTTTCGGTTTCTTTTGGGCGATCATTTTTTCTGCAGATTTGGACCTTAGGACAGTATCGTTGAGTGCGCCAATTGCTATTCTCACATCATGATCAGTGCATAGTGCCAAGAAAGATACCTTTGATAGAATACTGGCTTTGCGTTGTCCCATTTTCTGATAGGTGTAAGACTGAATCTGGAACTTCGGCAGCACTATTGAGATGAGCAGCTCATCGGGATGTCTGTCGGTTTTGTATTTTTCAAGGACAAAATCTTCAACATTGACGATGCGCTCTCCCTTGACACTTTTGAGGATCAACTTGGCATCACACGCATATAAAATGGGAAGTGTATCTGCTACACTAGCCGCATTGACGATATTGCCTCCAAGTGTTGCCGCATTTCGAATGGCAGGCGTGGCCATCTCGGCGACAACATGTCTCACGAACTCAGGAAGTATAGGACTAGCCACCATTTCCGACTGAGTGACATTTGCACCTATGACATAGGCTTCTTCAGTTTCTGTGATGCCTTTCAGTGCATTCAGGTGTGCGATCAAAATCACGTCGCCTTTGAAATTACGACTGGCACCTTGAAAGTTTCTTGCGCGGATCATCAAATCCGTTCCGCCGGCAAGAGGGATGAGCGTTTTTTTACCCATCAGATCCAGTGCTTCTTCAAGAGTTGCTGGTCTATAGCTATCAAACATCCTCTTGCACCTCCTCTAGTAGCTTTTCCACAGCTTCGAAAATGGTTTGGTAACCTGTACATCTGCAAAGATTGCCGGACAGTTCAAGCTTGATTTCGTCGAGTGTGAACTTCTTGTCTTGCTTCAGTAACGCTTGTGTTGCCATGACCATACCCGGAGTGCAGTAACCACACTGGACTGCGCCAGTATCGAGATAGGCTTTTGCGATCCGTTCGTAATCCGTGGATTTGGAAAAATGTTCTATCGTGACCACAGAATGATCGATGACATTGCCAATCGGTACAAGGCATGAATTGTAGATTTCATCATCGATAAAAACCAAACATGCGCCGCATTCTCCTTCCTGACAGCTCTCTTTTGTGCCCATGAGTCCATGATCTTCACGGATGACATCGAGAAGTCTTCTCGTCAAATTGCCTTCCACCATATATGATGTTCCATTTAGCATAAATTCATATCGCATCATCTCAGTATCCTTTCTATGATTTCCGGTGTCACCGGTATGATGTTCGTCCATCTGCCTATGGCATCTTCTACAGCAGCGGAGATTGCTGGAGCTACTCCGACAAGTGTCAGTTCCCCAGCCGCTTTGGCTCCGAAAGGGCCATCCACATATCTGTTGATGATCCAGTCCGCATGCATTTTGGGAATGTCCATGGAAGTTGGAATAGGATAACTTGAGAAGGCGATTTGTTCAATGTGACCTTTCTCAGATGTCATATGTTCCATCAGCGCATAACCCAAGCCTTGAACGATGCCACCGTGAACTTGGCCCAGCAGCAATTTTTCATCTATTGGGATCCCGACATCATAGACGCCCCAAATATCTGTGCAGTCCACTTCGTAAGTGATCGGGTCCACTTCAACCCTAGCCAGCAGGATCGACCAGGAGTACGCCATATAGGCGTTGCCTTTGAAAGTTTCCTGATTCCATTTGACGTAATCCGGCTTGACGAAATGTTCTGTGATTGTATGTTCTCCTGGCTGGTCCATATAAGGTTTGAGATTTTTGGCTGCAATAGCGATCAATCTACCGACGACCATGGTGGTCCGTGATGCGACTGTCGGACCAGAATCCGGTACTTTAAATGTATCCGGCACCTCGTACTTCACTTTTCCCATTGGCATATCAAGTACTGATGCCACAATTTTTGTCAGTGTGGTGATGGCACCCTGCCCCATCTCAACGTTTGAAACGAGTATGGTCACATTGCCATTTTCTTCTTTTCTGAGCTTGACCACCGCTTTTATGTGGGTCGCTTCTCCGTCGCCTGTGAATCCTCCTCCGTGTGGAATCGCAGAAATACCATATCCAGTCCATTTATTGGGTGCATCAAGTCGAGTCGGATAGCCACTGATGGACTTGAGTTTTTCCACCATATCTTCCAAATAGATCTCTTCATTGAAAATTCCCTCAGTCGCAGTCAATCCGCCTTGATTGACGAAATGCTTTTGTCTGAACTCAAGTTGATCCACTTTGAGCCTGGCAGCGAGATGCGAGATGTGGAGTTCCAGTGCGTACATGCTTTGTGGCGCACCAAACCCTCTAAATGCCCCTGTAAAGACATTGTTTGTCTTCAGGGTCCTACCTCTCACCTTGAGATTTGGAATGTCATAGCACCCCGTCATGGTCAATATCGCACGCTGAAGTACGACATCACTCAGACCGATGTAACTGCCTGCATCCATGACGATATCCATTTCCATACCTATGATCTTTCCGTCTTTCACATAGGATGTCATTATGGATTCTGACGGATGTCGCTTGGTTGTATATGCAATATCCTCCCGCCTGTCAAACACGAGTTGAACAGGTCTCTTGAATTTATATGCAGCAGTCGCAATTTGGCACGCAATTATAGAAGGGTATTCTTCTTTCCCTCCGAAAGCCCCTCCTGTGGTTGTTTGTATGACGCGTACTTTGGTCTCGTCCATTCCTGTGGTATGTTTGAGTGCATTCAGCACATAATAAGGACATTGTAGTGATCCATAAACAGTAATGACCCCATCCTCAAAGGTGCCGACCACACCTTGTTTCTCCATATACAGTTGTTCTTGATAAGGGGTCTCGAATTTCTCAGTGAATACCAGATCGGCCTCGATCTGATCAAGATCCCCTTTTGTGAAATTGTGTTCGGTGTATGTATAGCCTTCTAGTGATTTTGCCTCTTCCATCGTAAATACAGGTTTTTCTGGAGCATAAGCCACTTCAATATGTTTCATGTACTCCACTATTTTGTCTTTATTCTCTGAAACTATAAGTGCAATTGGTTCACCGACATATGTTACTTTTTCATAAGCAAACACTGGCATGTCGGTAGTAATCATGGCCACTTCATTGCGTTCGATGACATCTCTCGAATCGACGATGTACACCCCCTCCGGCAATGGTGGATAATGAATTGAGACAATCTTCGCACAGGCCTCAGAACTGCGTAATGTTTTTGCATACAGGATATCGTCCGGTTTCCAGTCCTCAATGTAGACTGCCTTTCCCTTAAGTTTGTCCGAACTGTCCACTCGATGGACATTATCCGTTATTTTCATATAAGCACCCCCCGCTCTATTGATGAGGTTATACCCTTTTTTTTGCATAAGAATACAGCTACACGAGATATTTGTGGAAATACAACAAAAAAATTCTAAATGGGGACAGGTGCAAACTGGTACCTGGAGGGGCAGGGAGATCAGGGAAGGCTGGAAGAGCAGGGAGGGCAGGAAGGGCTGGGAAAGATTAAGTTCATAAAACCAAGTGCACAAATCAAAAGTAAATCATCACATCATCACATCTTTACATCTTTTCCCACCCACTTGGCGACAGCCAAAAACCACCAACTAACCGGGTACCTACGGTACCCCATTTCTAACCAAACATTAACTACTTTTCCCATGAAATCCATTACAATCAAATAGAGGTGAATCCAAATGCAAATTAAAAATAATAAAATTCAAATCATAGCCATCATCGTCATAGCTTGTATTTTGATGGGGCTGGTAGACAGTGTGTGGCAACCAGGATACTTTATCAAATCCATCCTAAAAGTATCATTATTTCTACTACTTCCACTTATGTATGCAAAACGTATGCAAGATGTCTCCTACAAAAACCTATTCAGATTCGACTGGAGACATTTTGGAGTTTCAATCGGACTCGGACTTTCTGTATTTATTTTCATTTTAGCTGCATATAAAATTATTGGTCCATACTTCGACTTTTCTTCTGTAACAGCATCCATGGAAAAAGAGCTCGGAGTGACAAAGGATAATTTTCTGATAGTGGCTGTGTACATATCTTTCGTCAATGCACTGCTCGAGGAATTCTTCTTCCGCGGCTTCGCTTATCTTGAACTCAAAAAATGGACAACTCGGACGAGTGCACTTATAATCAGTGCGGGGGCATTCGCACTATACCACGTGTCAATGATGCTCAATTGGTTCTCCCTTCCACTTTTTGCACTACTTCTAACAGGACTTTTCGTAGGTGGACTTCTTTTCAACTTCATCAATGAACGTAGCAACAACATCTATAGTTCTTGGATGGTGCACATGTTCGCAAACTTTGCCATCAATGCTGTGGGATTGATGTTGTATAGTATGTAAGAGCATTGTTAGTGGTTTGTGATCGGTGCCCGATCAGTTGGTTAGTAGTTAGTGGTTAGTGGTTAGTGGTTAGGAAGAGATTAAGTGCTGAAGACCTCGTGCAAAAAGCACTTTGCTTTTAATCTTTTCCCATCTACTTGGCGTCAGCCAAAAACTAACTTGGCGATAGCCAAAAACCACTTAAAGGAAGAGACAGCCCACCTGAGCTGTCTCTTCCTTTATTAAATACTCAATATTCAATTGTCACTCAATTTACTAATTATTGCCTCTTCCCATTCGTCCCATGCCTCTTCCATATTCAGTATGGTTGAATTGAGTACCTTCTTCATTCATTGCGCCATAGCCTCTGAATTCGCCTGATCTAGCTTGTGCTCCGAAATTGAGTACGCCTCTTAACAGATGTTGTTGAGTACCATCACAGTTTTCAAGTGATGCGATTAGTGCATCTGCCTCTGCTTTAGATAATTCACCTTCAGTAACAAGTCCATTGATCATAGTGATTTTTGATGAAAGAACTGCTGCACTGAATTCCTCATAAAATCCTTCTCCTTTTTCTTTTGCTAAGTCTCCAAATGTGCCGCCGCTTGCAAGTTTGACTTCATATGCTTCCTCAACAGTAATTTTTGCGAGGTTTGCGTAAGTTTCAGCTGCTCCAAAAGGTGATGCCGCGAACGACATGCCCATAGCTCCAAATGCGAGGATTCCTACCAATGCCAAAGATAATACTTTTTTCATAATCATACACTCCTTATAGTTTTTATTTTGTCTTGCTATAGTGTTATTATAGGAGCTAAATGTGATGAAAATATGTTGAAGATATATTTATTCTGTGTTTTTACAAATTAATTAGTATAAATGAAATAATGGTCAAGATAAGGGTATACATGGGTTGGTGGTGAATTATTATGGATAACGATCTTTACTCCCAATTGAGTGAAAAAATGGTTCAACTACAAATTCTCTCCCGAGGAATCTCAGACTCTAAAGTTTTGGAAGCTATGAGAAAAGTTCCAAGGCATCTGTTCGTTCCTGAAGGATTGATTGAACTTGCATATTTAGATTGCGCCCTTCCAACTTCAAATGGTCAAACCATCTCTCAGCCTTATATTGTCGCATATATGACTGAAAGACTACAATTGAAAATGTCGGATCGCGTTCTGGAAATCGGGACTGGTACAGGTTATCAGACCGCAATTTTATCCGAAGCATCGAGTTGTGTTGTTACCGTGGAAAGAATTCCTGAACTCTATCAGTCCGCAAAAGTCAGATTGGAGTCACTTGGATACGATAATGTTACCTGTATCTTGGGGAATGGTTATGAAGGTTTCGCTCCAGAAGCTCCCTATGACAAAATCATAGTCACTGCTGCAGCACCTTTCATACCTGATGCACTTATTAGGCAATTGTCGCCAAATGGCCGTATGATTATTCCAGTAGGATCGGGTTCACAGGAACTGATTCTTGTTACAAAGGACGAAAATGGTGAACTCAAAGAAGAAAAAGATCTAAGCGTTATTTTCGTTCCTCTGGTGGAAAAGTGACGATGAGCTGACAAATGCATCAAATAGTTTTCTATAGATATTTTGTGTCCTATAGAGTTCCTCCGGATGCCACTGCACGCCAATCGAGAAACCATTTTCCGATTCGATCGCTTCTATGGTGCCGTCGCCTGCAACCGCTGATACTCGAAATCCTGGAGCTACGGTTTTGACACTTTGATGATGCACTGTATTGGTCTCAAGTGCAGGAACTCCAAAAATGCGATGCAATGAAGTATTTTCAGTGATGTTTACATTGTGGAAACGTGGATTGCCCTCAGAATCGATTCTGTTGTGGTTTTCTATATGCTGATGGAGAGAACCGCCTGCTGCAACATTTATGATTTGAATGCCTCGGCAGATTCCTAAAACCGGAATTCCTTTTTCCATAGCCTTTTGATATAAAAGCAGCTCAAATGCATCTCTTTTTTCATCAATTCTAACTGAACCATCAATCACTTCGCCATAATGTTTGGGATCAATATCTCCGCCACCGGATAAAAGAAGTCCTTCTATAGAACTGATGTAATCATCCAGTGTACGTTCGTCTGATGTTTCAGCTAAAATGACCGGGCATCCGCCACTGTTGATGATTGCTTCATAATTTCGTACATCCAGGCGCAGATAGCGCGCCGATTCACCTTCGTGAAATCCTGTAGTTATACCTATTTTAACCATTTTGAACCTCTCAATTAACATATTTGTTAGTTCCTACTCAATTTTAACATTTATTTTAGAGTAAATATGTTAAAATTAAATTCAAAGTCAAAATAATCCAAAATGGAGTAATTATGATACGTTTTCTCATCAAAATATTTGTCAAAGATTATAAAAATACCGAGGATAAATCGGTCAGAGAATCATACGGAGTGTTTTCAGGTGTTCTAGGGATCATCTGCAACTTATTTTTGTTCGGAGTAAAGCTGACCATCGGACTGATCATGAACAGCATCGCCATAACATCTGATGCGTTCAACAACCTCTCAGATACCGGATCATCTATGATCACTATACTTGGAGCAAAACTGAGCAATCGCGTCCCGGATGATGAACATCCATTCGGCCACGGGAGATTTGAATATATTTCGTCGTTGATCATTGCTTTCATCATCATACTCGTCGGTTTTGAACTCTTAAAAAGTTCTTTTGATAAAATTTTAAATCCAGAGAAAGTTGAATTCAACTGGATTCTTATAGTTATTCTCTCTGTGTCTATTCTGGTCAAGGTATGGATGTATTTTTACAATAGATATATTGGCAATGCCATTGGATCAAAAGTCAATCAAGCAGCCGCATATGACAGTTTGAATGACGTGGTTGCAACAAGTGCGGTCATTCTGACTACAATTGTGGGCAAATTCATCGACTTTCCCATTGATGGCATCGCTGGATTGATTGTCTCCATGTTGATTATGTATACCGGTTATGGAGTCGCAAAAGACACAGTCAATGTATTGCTTGGTATGTCACCTAGTGCTGAGACAGTGGACAAAATCAATTCACAAATTTTGGAATGTGATTTCATTGAAGGTGTTCACGATCTTAAAGTACATGATTATGGTCCGGGAAGAACCATCGCCTCAGTCCACGTCGAAATGTCCGATCGCATTTCCATAGTTAAGGCTCATACGGAAATTGATAAAGTAGAAAAACGAATTCTAAATGAATTGGGAATCGATATTGTAATCCATGTCGATCCTATGCCAGACGGATATACGGAGCCAATCGATTAAACATAAAAGAGTTCAGTCAAATCTAATCAAAAATTTGACTGAACTCTTTTTTTAACCTGCCAAAATCGGCATAGTGCCGTCCATGAGGTATAAATCCAAATGGTGCAATGAACGCGTCATGGCCACATATAGGAGTTT
>JAWSUW010000030.1:0-25012 GCA_033549245.1 Bacillota bacterium
TTTTGAGCTGAATATTTATTCATACCATATCCTTTTTCGGAGCTTTCCCTGGTACCCAAACGGCGGTTCATGAAGTAGATAATCGATATTGGGAGGTACTAATGGATCCAGAAAAAAAGAAAAACAAATACAGTCACAAATATGACATGGCTGAACTTAAGGAAATGACCATAGAAATGTTGAATCGAAGAGGGGTTGAACTGATAGAAATCGCTAAGATCGTTCAAATTCTTCAGCTTCCTTATTATCCTGATTTGACACTTGAACTTTGTATGGAGAATATACACGCCGTACTGAGCAAAAGAGAAATCATACATGCAATCATGACCGGGATTGCCATTGATGAATTGACAGAGAAGAAACTTTTGCCTGAACCGCTTCAGAGTATAGTAGAAGCGGATGAGGGGTTATATGGCATCGATGAGATCCTACCTTTATCTATCGTCAATGTCTACGGTTCTATCGGACTGACGAACTTCGGATATCTGGATAAGGAGAAAATCGGAATCATCAAAGAACTGGATGAGAAAAAAGGTGGAGCATGCCACACATTCCTGGATGATCTCGTAGCAGCGGTTGCTGCCGCGGCAGCCAGCAGGCTCGCACATTCAGCAAAATAATGGAAATCATTAAAAAAACAACTTGAGTCATACCGATTCAAGTTGTTTTTTATGTTACATTATTGTAAAATTCTAATAAGCTAAAATTCGAATTTTCAAGTGAGGTGAGAGAATGTGAAACATAAGTATATTGCAAAAAGGTATTGGAACGACAAATCTACTGCGATGGGAAGAGTCGACGAACTGGCTAAAAAATATGATAATGTCATCAACCTGAGCATCGGCGATCCCGATCAGACCACTGATCAGAGCATCATAAGTTTCGCATTCGCTGAAGCTCTAAAGGGGCACACCAAGTATACCGACTTCAGGGGGGACCCGGAACTGCGCCACGAGATCATCAAATTCTATAAGGAAAGACATGGTGCAGGTGTTGATGACAGCGAGATTATGGTGACCACAAGTGCGTGTCTTGGTATGTATTTGGCGCTGGAGACAATTTTGGATGATGGAGATGAAGTCATCATTCACGCACCCTATTTCACACCATATTCACAACAGATTGAACTTGCAAGGGGAGTACCTGTTGTTGTCGATACAGTGGAAGAAGAGGGCTTTCAACTGTCAACTGAGCGCCTTGAAGCGGCACTAACAGAAAGAACCAAAGCAATCATCATCAATTCTCCAAACAATCCAACTGGTGCAGTTTTTACAGATGAGACTTTGAGGAAAATTGTGAAGATTGCAATAGATAGAGATTTGCTAATAATATCCGACGAAATATATGGAGTCTATACTTTTATCGGCGAATTTATCTCCTTGATTCATTATCCTGAGATTAGAGATCAGCTGATAATCATCAACAGTTTTTCCAAAGATTATACTATGACGGGGTGGCGTATCGGAAATTTGATTGCCCCTAAAGAAATCATACAAATGTGTCAACAAATCAATGAAAACGTTGTTTTCACGGCTCCATCCATTTCACAAAGAGCAGCGATTTATGCGCTTAGAAATAGGGAGCAGATTCAGGCACCTGCCATTGCACTTTATAAGGAACGTGTGATGTATGCCGCTGAGCGAATCAATAAGATTCCTTGGATGAGTGTGCCGAGCCCAAAAGGGACGTTTTATCTGTTGGTCAACATCAAAAAGACCGGACTGAGTTCGGAAGAGGCCAGTGAATTGATATTGGATCAAGCCAAGGTCCTGACAATCCCGGGAAATGCCTTCGGCGACTGTGCAGAAGGCTATGTAAGGATTGCCTGTACAGTTTCGATTGAAGAACTTAAAGAGGCTTTCGATCGAATTGAAAAAATTAAATTCTAAATAAAAAAGTCTGCATTCGTGCAGGCTTTTTATATTTGTAATATTGCAACTGTATTACAATCATATTTCAATTATAAATATATTTATAATTTGAAATATAATATAAATTAAAATTGCAATAATTATTCGAATAATTGTTTATATTTCGGGGTAAAGGGTATTTACTTACTGTAACGTGCAGTGAGTATTCTAAAAAAGGGAAAACTAATAAGGAAGAAGGTATTACTTTTATGAAGAAATCAAATAGATTTTTGTCATTAACAATGGTTTTGTTATTGATGATTACCATGATTGGACCAACTGTCAGCATGGCGGCAGAAACAACTCTTGATTTTGGAACAGCAGAGAGTTTTGCGATCCTGGCCGGATCCACAATCACCAATACAGGAACCACTACCATCACAGGAGACGTTGGTCTTCACCCAGGTACCATATTTAGCGGACAGGATACAGCGACCGTTATTGGAGAAATTCATATCGCGGATGCCGTGGCATTACAAGCCAAAAACGACCTTACATCTGCTTTTAATGATGCCGCGGGTAGAACGATCAACACTACAGAAGCTGAACTTGGCGGAAGGACTTTAGCACCAGGTGTCTACAGCAGCGCAACATCATTCCAAATCACTGGCACACTTACACTTGATGGACAAAATAATGCTGATTCAGTATTTATATTCCAAACTGGATCTACACTCACAACGGCTTCAGCAAGTAAGATCGAGCTGATCAACGGTGCCAACTACAACAATATATTTTGGCAAGTAGGAAGTTCCGCAACACTCGGAACAAATTCTGAATTTGAAGGCACTATACTTGCAGCGCAGTCCATTACAGCAACCACAGGAGCAGATATCAGAGGAAAATTGTTTGCTATGAGTGGCGCAGTCACACTGGACAATAACACTATCATCAATGCAATGACAACATCAATCACTGTAAAGAAAATTGTTACAGGTGATACTGCTGGAATCGCATTACCAGTATTCACAATTTCAGTTACAGGTCCTGACAACTTCTCTGAGTCAAAAGCATTCGTTCACGACGAGTCTTTTACTTGGGATGAATTGGTTCCTGGAACATATACCGTCACAGAAAGTAGAACTACACTAAATGATGACTGGACCGTAAGTGGTGAAGGCGCAATAGAAGTGCTGGCCGATCAAGTCAACTTGGCTACAATCACCAATGCTTACGCAGTAGAACCAACACCAACAGAACCAACACCAACAGAGCCAACACCAGTAACACCAACACCGGTTTCAACACTCAAGGGATCATTAACAGTTGGAAAACTTGTAACCGGTAATATTACAGGTATGACATTACCGAAATTTAATATCACAGTGACTGGACCAGAAGGTTTCGATGTAACCAGAACTATCGCTAATAACACAACATATACTTGGGTCAATTTAGAACCAGGAGATTACACAGTCACAGAAAGTAGAACAACCCTAGACACTGACTGGACAGTTAGCGGTGAAGGCACAATTACAGTGGTTTCCGAACAAACAGCAGTTGCAACAATCACTAATCTATATGAAGGAACTGTAACTGCACCTGTAACACCAATCGCTCCACCAGTGCCGACAGAACCAACTACACCAGTGCCGACTGAACCGACTCCAGTTCCGACACCAGAACCGACACCAGTACCATCTATACCACAAACTGGTCAAAGCACAGATTATGGTATGGCTATGGTTTTGGGAATCACAGCACTATTGTTAGCTGGAGCAGGTGTCATATCTGCAAGCAGAAGGAAGCGGTTTAATGCATAAATTTCTATCCTTTTTTTCACAATTTCATAGAGTAGCTTTTCTGGTCAGTGGAATTCTTTTGGTCATTGCTGCAAGTAGCGCTTATCAGGCTTATACCGAAGGCGATACCGCCCAAATAAATGCCGAGGAGACGCTCGGTGTATTTGAGCAGCTTGTTCTGAAAACAGACGAAACTGAGCCAAGAAGTATTACCGAACCTTTGATCACCATTGAGAAAATCGAAGGTGATCAAGAGGTTGATGTCGAAGTTGAGGATGATCCAAATGCTGAAGTAAAAAAACCGACATACAGCCCCATAGCAAAAATTCAAATAGATAAAATAGGCCTCAGTGTATCGGTCCTATCAGAATGGAGTTATGAACTGCTGGATATTTCAGTCAACAAATTCAGTGGTCCAGAACCCAATGAGCCAGGAAACTTTATTGTCATCGGTCACAATTACATCAATAAAGCCCATTTCGGCAGTTTGAAAAAAGTGGAAATCGGTGACTTGATCAAACTTACAGACTTGTCGGGTAGAACATTAACCTATGAAGTGTTTGAGGTATTGATCATAAAACCAAATGAAGTTGAAAAACTGGAATCAGACAATCCTATAGCATTGACTTTGGTCACTTGTGATACCAACAATGAGTATCGACTGGTCGTCAAAAGCAAGGCATCGGAATCACAATAATATTAGTTGGTTAACTCTAGTAATCTATGATAGAATGCAAAGAACAAATACCGTAACGAGAGGTGATGCTTAAATGATAATTTCAACAAAAACAATAGTTTCAAATTCTGAAATGATCAAGAATTATAAATCGTGTAGAGATAGAGCAGGGGACTATGGTAAATTATTCATTTTAAAGAATAACCAACCTGACGCGGTTCTACTACCTATTGATGAGTATGAAAGATTTTCGGAGGTTATCGAATATTTTGATAGTCTGAATGAAGAAGAAGCTGCGATATTCGTTGAATCTTTACCTAAAAGGCGTAAGTGGAGGAATGAATAATGAAGATGAAAATGAACAAGAACCTCGGTATGATGCTGCTGGCCATCTGGTTGATCACTACTGGATTGCTTCAAGTCGTTGACATACCGATCCCATCTATTGATATAATACTGGCAATACTTGCAATTGCTGCCGGCGTTTTGATCATTACCAAACACTGATTTTTTAACAAATATACTATAAGTTAGGTGATTGATCCCAATCACCTACATTTTTTTTGACATAAATGGAGAATGATCATGATGAAACGCTATAAGAAAATATATGTGGAGATTACCAACGTTTGTAATCTGAAGTGCGACTTTTGTCCACTGACCAAGAGACCACTTGAGTTCATGAAAGAAGAGTCATTTGAGTACATCATATCTAACATCAAACATTTGACCGACCAAATCTACTTCCATGTCATGGGTGAACCCTTGCTGCACCCTAAGCTTACAGAGCTTCTCAAAATCTGTGATCGCCACGGGCTGAAAGTCAACATCACCACAAACGCTGTCCTGATCCATGAAGCTGAAGACATCCTACTGACTTCACCCGCAGTCAAGCAAGTCAACTTTTCACTCGGCAGTTTCGAAGCCAACAGTGAAACCCTTACGCTTGAAAGCTATATTGGAAACATCACATCATTCATCTTAAAAGCCCAGGCCACAACAAACATCGTCAGTTCCCTTAGACTTTGGAATCTGGATAGTGACTTCACAAAAGGGGCCAATTCGTGGAATGACAAAATCATGGCACTCCTCGAAGATCAACTCAGCCTTGGTTTCAGCATCAAAGAAAACTGCATGACCTACAGGGCTGGCAAACTCAGCAACAACGTCTACGTCAACATCGCTCAAAAATTCGAATGGCCGGATATCGATCAGACTTTCACAACAGATAGAGTATTTTGCTATGGTCTAAGGGATAAAATCGCCATACTGGTAGACGGAACAGTAGTCCCATGCTGCCATGACAGTGACGGCAACATTGCCCTTGGCAACATATTTGAGACCCCCATAGACGCCATCATTGATTCTCCGCGTGCCAAAGCCATGTACAAAGGCTTTACCGATCGCAAAGTGGAGGAAGAGTTGTGCAGGAAATGTGGCTTTGCTCGGAAGTTCTAAATTTGTATAAAATAACGACCATATTGGTTCAATAAACCGATGTGGTCATTTTTTTTGCAAAGTTTACTTGACAATTTATGCAAAGCTTGCTATGCTAATTATGCAAAGTAAACTATGCGAAATCAAAGCAGGTGATCAAATGAAAACAAGAATCAGAGAACTGAGAAAAGAACGAAAAATGTCACAAGAAGATTTAGCACTTGAGGTAGGCGCAACGCGGCAAACCATCACTTCAATCGAAGTTGGTAAATACACCGCATCCCTTACACTTGCCTACAAAATAGCACATTATTTCGGACTGACGATTGAAGAAGTTTTTGACTTTACGGATTTGGAAGATTGAATGGGGGACAACACAATGGAAAAGTTCAAGCAAAGCATCAAAAGAAGAATAATGTTATTATCTATTCTGGTCATCATCTGCCTGGCACTAGGTATTCAGAATTTCGTGATGACAGGCACCACAGAAAACGGCAGCATGTCCGATGGCATCGTATCCGGATTCCAGTTTGGACTCATCTTTGGAATTGGCATTAGAGCCATGATCGAAATCATCATGCTCACAAAAGCCATGAAAGATGACAAAAAAATCAAGCTGCTTTACAACAAAGAAAACGATGAGCGAATGAAAGTCATCCGAAGCAAAGCAGGAATGCCAATGGTGATGATCACCTCAGTGATGATGCTCACAGCAGCAATCGTAGCTGGCTACTTCAATATCGTTGTCTTTTACACCCTAGTGATTGCGGCAATGGTCCAACTCACAATAGGAGCCACCATTAAACTGTACTTGATGAAAACCATGTAAGATGAGTTACATAATGAATTAAGAGATAGCTCTATCGGTGAAAGATACCGATAGGGCTATTTATTTGTTTTTGACATAAGTATACCCTTATCGGTAAGGGGTCAGTAAAATTGGAAGAAATGGTAGAATATTATGATTAGGCTAAGAAGAGAATTGAAGAAAATGTAATAAATACAGAAAATTCAGATAATTCGTTGGTAATTTGTTGAAAAATGGTACAATAAGGACAGAATAATTATTTTTACATAAATGTTGTCTTGTCTGGTGTATGTGCAGAATGCAATTGATGCAATAGCAAAGCTGGGGGTTATTATGCCTAAAATCAAATCATATTTTAATCAATCCAACAAAGGACCCATGATCATTATTATTTTGATCTTACTATGTTTATATGGGTTTACTATGTCGAGATTCTTAGCTACGGGACCTTCAGAGGGTTTTAGTCGGGAAGTTGAGATTGGTACAGTTAAGTCTGGAGAAAAAAACTATATAGATAGTCATGTAAGTACTTTAGTTCTATCGGATGAGGAAATACTCATCACTGCAGTGGATCATCAACAAGTCAAGTTATATACAGTATCCAGATTAGGAAAAGTCATTGAAGAAGATGTCCTTGATTTGAACTTATTTCGTGCAAGGGAGATTTCAACCAGTATAGACCACGAAGGCATCCTTACACTTATTTACCTTGAAGATGATTTATATGAGGTTTTAATTGATTTAGATACCCTTGAATACAAGCGGACAAAACTAGCTGAAGAAGTGGAATTTTTTTTGAGACGCGGTCAAACCATTGTATATCAGCATGCCTCTGATCTTTATGGTATGAATACTGAAGACCCTGGTAAAGTCATGCCATTACTGACAGGTCCTATAAAATCATATGCACTGGAACAAGACCAAAGCACAGGCATCTACCATTTGATGGCTACTATCAGAAATACCAATCTAGTGGATCTTGTTTATGTTCAGTTCAATGAAGAGTTTGAGGTTGAAAATAACTTTCTAATAGAAGAAGGCTCAAACAATACCTATATAAAATTTATTCGAGAACTCCACGTAGAAGAGGACCTTGTAACCGCTATCTTTGAATGGACGGATCGTGTATCTGGTGAAAACAATCTGACGGTTCACCAGTATGACATTCACACCTCCCAAAAGTTAACGGATTACAGTCGAAAATTTTCTATGCATGACAGCCCACCTACAATCCTTGATGTAAAGGATGATCAAGTAAAAGTATTAATTCAAGAAAGTGTATATTATGGTGTAAACTGCGTAGAGGTTCTTATGTCTGAAGATCAAGAATCCCAAATCACACCGTTGACAAAAACAAAGAATTTAAGTATAAGTTCAAGTTACTTTGAATTTGGTGATGATCAGGGACTGGTATTTTTTGACTTGGTGGATAACAAAAAGATCATATATTTTGCATCATCCAATCAAGAGCTTGTTGAAAAGACAACAAAGGTTCTAACCATTAATCCCATTAGAATTATTGGCATGTTCCTTATTGTAGTGGTCTTAGCCGCATTATTCAGTATTGTTTATTATGTCTTGGCTGTTGGTGTTTTTCCTTTTCTGTCGCTTATATTAATGAATAAGTTTTTACCGGATTTTAAAAACCAGGAATATGTTAAAAGTCTTGTCTCTGCAATCATTCACACGGCATTAAAGATATCTCTGATCAATCATATTATTCATGTGATGGGGATATATGTTCTCAGACCTCCTATAATAGGTAGTGAACCTTATATTTATATATTTATGGTACTTTCAAGTATGATTTCTTATTATTTGATGGTACGTCGCTATCAGTGGAACCGAGAATATGAGAAAACAATAACAATGTCTTATATACATTTTTTATTCTATGAATACATTATTTTTACATTGGTCGTATTTATTTATATTGTAACCTATATGGTCATTGGTAAAGTTTAATGATGGGCATATACAACTGAAGAATTTACACAATTGGACCACGAAAGGAGTTAATGCCATGAAAATCATTAAAATTAAAGAATTCATCTTAGGCTGTTGCCTGATTGTCTTTAGTGGAATCATTTTCACATTTGAGCGTTTCATATCCGTATTTAAGTGGGTTGGAGAAAGTGCACCGGTTAAAATCAATGGAAGTGGTTCATATCCAACTGAACCGGTAATGGCAGGTTTCTTTGATAATCTTTTTGTACCATTGTTGATGTTCTCGGGTGTTTTCTTGATTGTTATGAGCATTTATGAGAAAAAGAAGTAAGAGGTACAATTCATTGTGGAAATTATGATCACTTTAATTGCATTTTTCGGAGTAGACATAATCAACGTTTTCACTTATATCGGTGTGCACCATGAGTACCAACTAATGGTATACAGAGTTATAAGCAATTAAAAATGATTGAGGCTGATTAAAAGGGGTAAATGATAACAATTAGACAAAAACTAAATCTGGATGCTATGATTTTAGAGGTTAATTTGGACGCTTAAACCTTTAGATGAGCAAATTGCGTAACCGACCATACAAGGTCGGTTTTTATTTTTGCCAACATAACAGGTCTAACTGATACGGGGACGATTTGACTTTGCAAGTCTATAAGTGGAAATTTTATTGTTAAAATAATATCAAAAGTGAGGTGATCTGTATTGATTGACATGTGTCAAAATCTAAAGAATAATGGCGTTCATTAACCTATTTATCGACTGAACAACTTAGGAATCACGAATTTGTGTAGGAATTCTATTTATTAAGGAGGTTTTGAAATGATAAAAAATGCTATGAGAAACGTGGCGCTTATTCTTGCTTTTCTAATCGTATTCTCCACATTAAGCCCCTTAAGTACTAGTGCATATGGAACGACGCTTCAAGAAATTCAATCCAATATTTTAGTTGAGCCAGATAAGGATCCTAAAAATGATATTCTGCCTGAGATACCGTTGGGGTTCAAAGCAGAGGCGGATAACCATTCCATAATCCTTTATTGGGATGAAAATATGACAAATCCGGATTTGACAGAATATATGCTAGAGTATAAATCCAGTGGATCAAAATGGACGGAAATACTTATCAAAGATACTAAGACAACTGCTTTTGCAGTTCAAGACTTGACGAATGATATTGAATATAAATTCCGACTTAAAGTACAAAATAAATATGAAAAGTGGTCTGAGTATACCGAGATAGTGTTTGCTACACCAGGAGATGCCACATTGAGTGCATTGCTTATGAGCGGCAAGAAGCTAGAAAATTTTGCTCCGAGAACCTACTTGTATGACGTGTGGCTAAAAGATGAAACGATTCCTGTTGTAACCGCTGTTGCAAGTGATCCGAATGCTACGATTGAAGTAATAGATGCAGTTAGTTTGCCTGGAGTAGCGAGTGTTGTCGTTACTGCTATGAACGGGGTAACTCAAAAGACTTATATTGTTAATCTAATGGAGGAATTTCCTGTTACTGTAAGCTTTAACAGTAATGGCGGCAGCGCGATTGAACCAATTCAAATGATCAGCGGACAATCGTTCGGTATCTTGCCTGTACCGAACTTGCCAGATTCAATATTTCTTGGTTGGTATACGGATAACAACAGTTTCAATAATGCTGTTTCAGATGAAACAGTAATTACTTCTGACGTCATCCTAAACGCCCGCTATGCGACAATGACTGACATTACTGAAATTGATAGAGATGCGTTTATTAGTGCAATGGATTGCGCGAGCGATTTTGAATTGGTCGTCGAATCTTCCGACCATACAATGAGTGCCGATGCCGTAAAAGAGGCTTTGCAGCTGGAGGTTCTAGATCACACAGACTTTGCAGGGATTTCAGTTTCCGGAAGCAACGGCGAATATATTGTAACGGCAGTCAATGGATATACACCAGGGTCTTCATATAAGCTGACGCTTCAAAATGATGCTTTGAGTTTCTCTGGTCAATCAATCGGCGTACGAACTTATTGCTTTACAATACTTAGCACAGCTATCATTAATCTTAAGTTGAATGCAGGTGTCATCAGCATCCCTGCTGATAGTATTAGCACTATCATCATGAATGGTACTCAGGTAAGTAGCCTATCAATTCCTTTAGATTCTGTAGGTCTAGAGGTGGGAGATGTTGAAGTACTTGGCACATTCACCTATGATGGAACTGAGACTCTTGCAGTAGGAGATATACTGGCTATTTATGAAGGAATAGCACCCGAACAGCGCATTGATCCAACAGTAGACTATTCCAAACAGGATGTAGCTTACATAGAGATAATTGACCTTGTTGGTTTGACAGTGTCCTATAAAAATGCTGAATCACAAGATGTGCTATTTATTCCAGATGTTCTGCCTGTTTCAACTACTGAAGATATGGATGGAGACCCTAACAACCTTTCAATGACCTTTGCTTTAAGTAGAATGGATTTTACTGGGAGCTTACTTGCCGAAATGGGTCTAGATGCTAACACAGTTGTTGAAGCGGGTGATTATCTAGCCATCTATGCTGAAACCTCTGGCGATGAACCTCCTGAAATCAACTACGGCTGCATCACTTCAGTTATAAAGAATAATAACAATTATATCATCACGTATACACTTGCCACTGAAGAAGATTTGAATGCGGCAATGAGAATTTTCTCTTCTTATGATTCAAGTTATGAACAAATGATTGAGGGTGTAGATTTGGCTACTGTAGAAGCTGAAATTGAGCTTCAGGCTATTGAAAGTGGTTTTGCCAACGCTGCTGCTCATTATTTGTCGACTCTCGCACAGCAAACTGAGGGATTCACAGAACAGTTGGAAAATGTATCTGAACTTGACGTAAACGAATCCAAACCAGAGATCAGTAATCTTGTGGTTGAAGCGCAGATCAGTGGTGATCTTCTTCATTTCAGTGGTCTTGAAGGACTGCGATGTGCAGTCACCGTGAGTTTTGATGTGGATTTTGGCGATAATATGAGCATCTCTTTATCGGGAACTTTTGTTGAGGAAATTCGTGTATCTGTAAAGGCTTCCGGTGGCGCAGTCTGGAAATGGTATTGGTATGGCCCGCGTATTGTTGACTATCGGATGACAGCCAATCTTGATGTTTACAATTTTACAGGAATCGATATTAATGCCACTTTAACCACTAGCGATTCTCCGGAGGGCATTGACATTGAGGCGCAAATCAGAGAGATGATGAACACGACAGAATATCAAAGTGAGGAAATTTCCGCAGAAACGAAAGCCTTTTATGAATTGTACAGTGACATGTTGCAAAGCGAGCATGATTATGTAGAAATCTTCAAAAAGAAAATACTTTCGCAGAAAGGATTTGTCGATCCCTATCATATCTTGGCTTTTCGCTTAACAATTGAGTTTGCAGTAAGTGTGGATGTTAATTTATCTCTGGGCAGTCACTTTGCCTATGAAAAGGCTACCCGCTATATTTTCACGTTACGACTATTTGCTAAGTCGGTCACCAGCGATCAGTTGGACCTTGTTGACGAAAACTATGAACTTCAGTTTTATGTAATGGGTACCATTGGCTTGCGAGCAGGAATTATTATCACTGCTGAGATTGGGATATTCTCAGTGGATCTTGCGAGTATAGGTATTCAGGCAGAGACAGGACCCTATGTTCGATTGTGGGGATATTTTTTCTATGATTTGAAATATGCGAATAAGCAGACGATATCCGAGGCTTTAGGTTCTATGTATCTTGAGATGGGTGTCTATCTGAAGGTTAATTTCCTAGCTCAGGCACTAGACAATAAATATTTTTACAACCCAACTCTATATGAGAATGAATGGCCGCTATGGTCAGCTGGCATAAGGTACAACGTCTATGATTTTGCTTACGATCTGACTGATGCTACTGATGACATCATGTTTAAGGGGGATAACATTACATACACCCTACCGACCTCTGTATTCAGAATGAATCAGCTTGACCTGAAGGAGGGAGATGTTACAGTAGATGATTGCAGTAGAACATCATTCATCATTACTTCTACGAATAGCGTCTTCTCAGAACAAGACGGAGTCATTACGGTTGACAAGCCTATGAATCAAGTTAGCGCAGAAGGGTATGTAACAATCTACTGGATCGGTGCGCCACTGTCATTTACAACCGTTCCAATTTACCGTACTTATCACGTGACATGGGATAATCTGGCGGGCAGTTACACGATCTGCTTCGACAGCCAGGGTGGTAGCTTGGTCAGTGACATCAGTGGGGCTTATCAAAGTGCAATAATTTTGCCTGTGCCTCATCGAGAGGGATACAGCTTCAATGGATGGTATCAAAATTCTGATTGTACTGGAAATGCTTTCACTACAGTGACAATGCCAGCTGCAAATATACAGCTCTATGCAAAGTGGACTGCTGATGCAGATACAAGATATACAGTTAAACATCTACAACAAACTGTGGCCGGTTCTTCGTATGAGCTAGTTGCTGTCGATACCCAGATTTTTTCTGGAACAACCGATACCAGTGTTACACCTGACGTAAATGTCTATGAAGGTTTTACTTCACCAGTCAGACAGACTGTAAAAATAAATGCTGATGGCGGGACGATTGTAGAATATTATTACAAACGAAATAGCTATCAACTGAGCTTTATCCTGGATCCGGAAAATGAGATTACTTCCACTAAAGTGTTTGGAGTAAATATTTTCGCTCCGTGGGTAACAAAGACCGGTTATGATTTTATTGGCTGGTACATTGATGAGGGACTAAATGACATCTATACGCTTACCACCATGCCGGCTCAGGATCTTAAGCTCTTTGCGAGTTGGTTTCCTACAGATGTTACTACTATATACCAGGTGGAATATTATCAGGAAAACTTAGCTGGCACCGATACATTGTATGAGTCTATAATCTTGACGGATGTCGAAAATGTAACCTTTGAAACATTGACCAAGACATATGTCGGATTTACCCATGACACCACATTGAATGAAATGATAACTGAACAACCAAGTCCAAGAACTACAAAAGTCAGAATGAAGTTGTACTATAAACGCAACAGCTACACTCTGACATTTGATGCGAATGGTGGTATAGATGGCACGTCTGAAACAATCAAATTTGGCATGGCTATCATAGCCCCAATAGTGAGTCGAGAAGATTTTTTCTTCAATGGTTGGAACACTGAGGTTGCCAACACGATGCCTGCGGAAAACCTCATATATGTGGCTCATTGGATCAAAGGAGAGATGTCTATCAGGCAACAGTTGTCCAGTGGCGATAACGGGGTAGAAACGGCGATTGCCTGGGTGAACGACACGATTACCCTAACGTGGGACGAGTCACTAGGTAGTGCGCAAGGAATTATCAAGGTGAGTTTTAAAAAGCCTAGTGGTGGTATTTATAGCGTCGGTGAACATGTGATTCCCGCGGACGCGTCTTCGCCTTATGTTTTCACAACAACCGATCAAGGACTGGGAAACAGTTATATGCCTGAGTTGGGATTGTATCAGTTTCAAGCTGAATATATTCCGGATATAGATTCAGTATTTTCCTGGGCAGTCAGCCCATATGAAGATGCACCCGTAACAGTTATAGAGGGAATTGAATCAACAGAGACTGAAATACTCGAATCATTAGGCATAGCCTTTCATATTCCTGAAGATGCTTTGAATGTGAGCTATTTAATCGTTGACTCAAGTAATGAAAACTACCCTATTGCTCAGGTCACGTTCACAAGAAGTGGCATTGTATATAAGCATCGCATCCAGCCAACATTGATTTTCAAAGATATTTCCGGAACCGATTATATGTGGACGATCTTTAAGAATGTATCGGTTAGTTACTGCAGCGGAGAGCTACGCTACAATGATGGCCAGAAAGGTTTATGCTTGTGGTACGATTCTGTCCCTGGCTTAATGTACAGCCTCTTTATGAGTGAAGGAGCCTCAGAAGAATTGCTGAGCTCTCTTGCAAACGAGTTATTTGTGCCGGTACAAGAATAAATAGTATCAATATTTAAGTGATTAGACAACGAAAAAGACCGCCTTAGGCGGTCTTTTTCGTTCTTGGAGAAGGGGAGAAGAACCATCAGACAATTGTGTTCGGTAGTGTGTTGATTACATTGAAAGGTAGCAAAGTAAATGTTAAAATGAACAAAAGAAGCCCCTGTGTACCAGCTCCCCCCAACATTAACGACATTAACTTACTTTTTAAGATTTAATTTTCAAAGCAACTCAGTAGATTAAAAGTTTTTTAGTATGAACTTTTATAGACTTAAATATTAAAACTGAATAAAATAATATTAGTGGAGGCACTTTATTTTGGAATTAATTGATTGTCTTAATGATTATGTGAGTAATATGGAAATAGATTATGCTGTATGTGGAGGTATTGCAATAGATCTATTTGTCGGACAAAAAACACGACCCCATAAGGATTTGGATGTATCAGTTTATTGGGAGGATCGAGACAAAATTGTTCAATTCATGCTTAATGATGGTTGGGATATTTTTGAGCCTTGTGGTTGTGAACATTTACATAAGATCAACAACATAAAAGATCAAAAACGTGTGAAGACAAATATCTGGTGTGTAAGGCGTACTAATCCACATTATGAGTTTATTGAGCAAGATAAAGATATGTTTAGTGTTAGTTTTGATGGTTCGGAACAAACACAACTGGATTTCATTGAGTACCTATTTAACAATCGAAATAGTGAACACTTTATTTATGCGAGAAATCATAGTATTAAGAGAGAACTTGGAGACGCAATATTAAAAACTAAGGATATTATGTATCTCGCTCCTGAAGTGGTTTTGTTGTATAAATCTAAGTCTTTTAATAATCCTGATCATCAGCATGATTTTGATATTTCCTTACCAAAGATGAATAAAAGTCAGACAGAATGGTTGAAAAATGCTTTAGTAGAGATGTTCCCTGAGGGACATGAGTGGTTAGAAAAAATTGAGGGGTAAAACATAAGAGTACCAGCTCGCACCGGAGTTTATCGCTGCAACAACCTTTACATCCAAAATCCCATTTGATACCATGATAGTGTATTCAACTCAATAAGCAAAGCATTTCAAAACACGCCACGAAAGGGACTCAATTCATGGTGGTTTTCATTGGATTGCAACCTATAGTTGCGAAAGTTCTACCTGTGATTGGTGGATGTATTTTATGAATGGATTATGATAGTTGTATACTAACGAAGTTGGAGGTACCATTATGACGTTTGGTGAAAAGATACAATTGTTGAGAAAAGAGAAATCCATATCACAAGAGCAATTTGCAGAGGTTATGAATGTGTCGAGGCAGGCTGTGTCAAAGTGGGAGTTGAATCAATCCTATCCTGAAGTTGACAAGATTATTGAGGTATCGAATTATTTTGGAGTCTCACTTGATGATCTGATGAATGATGAGAAGGCGAGTCCGAATGTAATGGATCAGGATTTAGAGGTGCAGAGTCTTAAAAAGAATTCGAGCAGTAATTTTGCCGAGATCTATAAGGTGATCATTTTGACTGCACTAGCTATTGCATTGACATCTATTCGATTTTTCATATTGGGAGATTTCAAAGTCGGTGTTATATTGATTGCGGTATCATGTGTCTTCATGGTGGGATTCTTTTTGACAAGATATGCCGGGGACACAAACAGTGAGAAAAATAATCGTACATAAGCACAAATTTAGAAAACACCTAACATCAGATTTATTGTCTGAGATTAGGTGTTTTGTACGTCTTACATACTCTGTGGCTTGCTTGATCGTTTCAATACTCAGCCCGCTTTGGAACAGTGGGAAACTTTAGCAGATTAAAATACATCTAAATCTCTGAAAACCTCTATAGCAATGTCCACAATTCTTTTGTCATATTTAATTCCGGCCATATCTTTTAATTCATTTATGGCGTCCAATCTACTTTTTCCTTTTTTATATACGCGGTCCTCTACCATGGCATGATAGGAATCACAGATGGCAATAATTTTAGCTTCCTCACAGATTTCATCTTCTTTGACGCCATGAGGATAGCCTGAGCCATCTAATCGTTCATGATGTTGAAGAACAATATTGAATACATCTTCATTGAAGGCGTTTACAATCAAGTCTTTCCCCTTAACAACATGGGTTTTGATGATTTCATATTCTTCTTCAGTGAGGGGAGCTTTTTTATTTAAAATTTCATCGTCAATAAATGCTTTTCCCAGGTCATGATATGTTGTCGCCCATATTAAATTTCTAAGTTTAATACCTTTATAACCTAACCTTACAGCGATTGCTTCCACATAAAGGGTTATGACCATAGAATGTTCATAGGTGTATTGATCTTTTTCTTGTAGTGTTGCCAAAGCCATTTGAACGTTTTGATTCAATTTAGTGACGCTTTCTAAGGAGTTTTCACCATAATTGTGTTCTAAAATTTCCGTCTCTTCTAAAACTTTAAAAGGGAATGGCTCACTTCCGTATTTTAAAACAACAATACTTCCTACACCTAAGACCTTTTGAGTATCTAAGCTTTGAATGGATCCTTTGATTATGGTAAAAGTTTTTACACAATTTTTAGACTTCGGCTCAATCAGATGTTTGGTGATTCCAGGAAAAGTCTTATAGACAATTATTTCTAATAGATCGTCTTTATATTTTTGATAAGCGCCACCTTGGGCTACTGGATTTTTTGTATATGATAAATAGTGATCACACTCGATCAGTTTTGACATGTTGCCTCCTCAAAATACTAACTTTGATTATAAGTAACAAGTTATTATACATCAATGAGAGAGGGGCATTCAAGTCAGAATATAAGGGCGACGGTTGCGACAATAACTTATTGTTTACAGAATTAAAGGAGATAAAGTGAAACGATCAACTGTTATATGAATAAAACTAGATTGATAGGTGAAAATCTGTACGAATTTTTAGAAGGTGGAAGAGAGGGCATATATAAAACGAGTTGCTGCCAGAAGAAGTAAAAATGATGAGACTTTAATTTCATTTTGTACATTATTGCAGCAGTTTCACAATATTGGTAAAAAAGCCATTGGAATAATTGACTTTCATACTTTACATCCAGGACCAAAATTGTGGGATATATCCTATTCACTATACAGATGGATACCACTGATGTCACTTGATGATCCTGAGAATTTTGGTAGTGAAGAAGATGAACATCGGCGGTTGGATTTATTTATCAAGACTTTTGGATTGAAGGATTACGATGACAAGGAAGTTATAAAGTATGTTCTGCAAAGGCTAGATTTATTGGTGCGTTTCATGGAGCATGAAGCTGAGAATGGAAACATGACATTTAAACGACATTCAATTGTGATTATGAAAGACAATAAGAACAAAAATAATACATAAAGAAGAAAAGCTAACCCAGTCAGTGAAATATAATGATGGGGTAATTTATTGGATTTTGATAGAAGTATACCCTTACCAATAAGGGGGGTGAGATGGGAGGAATTCTAAAATGTAACGACTAGCGTCTATGTAAACAGATATAAAACGTGTTATAATGTAAAATAAGTATCTTGCCACATTAATTAAATCAATTTCTTCAAAACTGAGGTGTGAAATGGAGCAGTACTTTTATGATTTATCAAACAAAAAAACCAACTTGTTACTTAAACAATATATTTACAATGCTGGCTCTTACCATTTTAATTGGCACAAGGAACTGGAACTTCTTGTTGTCTTGAATGGTCAGATTGAAGTGTGTGTTAACGGTAGTACCCATATACTCGAGACTGACGAAATGATCATTATCAATCCCAACTGTGGTCATGCAACTTTGGCACAAAAGCCAGATAGTATCGCTTTTGTTTTACATTTAGACCCAAATTTTTTAAAAAACTACTATGAAAATGTTGAATTTTTATACTTTGATTTTAAAACGACAAAAGAAAACAAATACCACCCTTTATTTAATGAGATAAGAATGAATCTAAGTAAAATGATAAGAACGATAGATAAGAAAGATACAGAAAGTAAATTTGTCTTTGATAAGGCATTCTATGATTTACTACATTGTATCAACACCCAATTCCCGCCTATAACAATTCAGTCTGCTACATTTATTTCCAACCAAAACAAGTTGGATTCAGTAGACAAGATGATTCAATACATTAACAAAAATTACAACAAAAAAATCACACTTAGTAAATTAGCCAAAGAAACCCAATATAATTCAAATTATGTCTCTCAAATTTTCAAATCATATCTAGGCATCAATTTTTATGATTATTTAACTCGAATCAGATTGCGCGAAGCGACTTTGGAAATTGGGAATTCCAATAAAAACATTTCTGAAATTGCCTTGCATCATGGTTTTCCTGATATTAAAGCATTTAATATTGCATTCAAGCAAAACTTTGGTAAGTCACCAACTGCATATCGAAAAAAAATTAGTGATGAACATATTAAAATTGATGCCCATTTCAAAAAAATATTTATTTGCAAAAGCGATGTACTTGTCAACGAAAAACTAGCACTTTATGAGTACTATGAAGATAGACAGCATGAAGAAGTGTATTGTGGAAATGTTGCCTTGTGCAGCGAAATCAATAACAAGTTTGTTATTGATGATATGTCAAATAAGCTGAAAAGCTTGCAATTGGAGATCGAGAAAATGACTGATTACATGAGTAAAATAACCAAATGTATTTAATTCAAAAGGATAGTCATTTAATCGTTAAATGAATTCACATACACATCTAAAAAATTACCCATAGGTAAATCTTTATGTTAAGGAATGAGTAATTTGCATATTATACTTTTAAGTTACCAGTTTTTATTGATTTTTCTCAATATTAATTGGTTTTTTTTTTAGAGAAGATTATGAATTAATCGTAACAAAACGATCCTGATTTAAAAATCAAAACCATAAAGATGTGCATTTACGGATAGATAAGCCATTACAAATAGATTAAATTGTATTTAAGTCCTTTCTGTAAAGGAAATGTACAAGACTATTGTAAGGGGGAAATATGGATAATAACCAAAACATTGCTCAGTTAACGCAGATGATTGCAAATTTCACAGCACTGATAGGCAAACGGTTACCTGATGATGTGACTAGAAAGCTTAAACGGTTAAGCGAAGAAGAAACAATGCCAATGGCAAAAATGATCTATGAAGCCATGGAAAAAAATCAAAATGAAGCAGAGCTTTTAAATCGTCCATCCTGTCAAGATACGGGTGTGATCCAAATGTTCGTAAAAGTGGGTTCTAGATTTCCTTATATCAATCAACTGAATACCATTTTTGTTGATGCGGTTAAGATTGCCACACATGAAGCACCTTTAAGGCATAACTCTGTTGAAACCTTTGACGAGTTCAACACAGGTACGAATACAGGCAAACATTCTCCTTGGGTTTATTGGGACATCGCGCCTGATTCTGATGCATTAGAATTAGATGTATACATGGCGGGTGGCGGATGCTCGTTACCTGGTCAAGGTAAAACGTTGATGCCAGGTGAAGGTTATGAAGGAGTTGTCAAGTTTGTGCTAGATGTAATGACTTCATATGGTTTAAACGCCTGCCCTCCACTACTAGTTGGTGTAGGTATTGGTACTTCAATAGATTCAGCAGCTTATATGTCAAAAAGAGCGTTGATGAGGCCAGTAGATAGTAGCAATGAAAACCCAAAAGCAGCAGAACTTGAAGTGCAAATGGCAGATGCAATTGATGCGATTGGGTTAGGACCACAAGGTCTTAAAGGTACACGTTCAGTAATGGGCGTCAATATCGAAAACTCAGCACGTCACCCTTCTGTTATTTCTGTGGCTGTCAATGTAGGTTGTTGGTCACATAGAAGAGGGACTGTTTTGATTAACAGTGACTTAACCTACGAAATGGTGACACATAAAGGAGTTGAGATATGAAAAAAATATTAACTACACCAGTAAGTGATGAAGACTTAAAAGACATCAAAATTGGTGACGTCATTTACCTTAATGGCTACATCGTGACATGTAGAGACGTTGCCCACAGAAGATTGATTGAGTATAATCGCGAGTTGCCTGTCAATATCAGTGGTGGTGCTATATTTCACGCTGGACCTATCATAAAGAAAATTGAGGGCCAAGATAACAAATACGAAATGATTTCAATTGGACCAACAACTAGTATGAGAATGGAAAAATTTGAAAAGGAGTTTATTGAACAAACTGGTGTCAAAGTCATTGTTGGTAAAGGTGGTATGGGAGTCAACACGGAGATTGGTTGTAAAGAAAACAAGGCCATTCATTGTGTTTTCCCTGCGGGGTGTGCTGTACTAGCTGCAGTCACTGTCGAAGAAGTTGAAGAAGTGCATTGGTTAGACCTTGGCATGCCTGAAGCTTTATGGGTCTGTCGTGTAAAAGAATTTGGTCCACTGATTGTTTCAATCGATGCAGAAGGAAACAACATTTTCGAACAAAATAAAGTTGATTTCAATATTAAGAAAGAAAAAGAACTTGTTAAACTTTACGAACAAGTTAAGTTTATTAAATAGTTTAAATAAGGGGGATACATTTTATGAAGAAATTAATGAGTATGATTCTTTTGATCATTTTGGTTTTCAATTTGGCTGCTTGTGCCAGTGAGACTGAGCCCGCGGCTCCAGCTCCAGCTGTAGCTGTATCAGAAACAGACCCATTAGCAGATTTAAAAGAAGTCACATTGTCTTTAAACCATGTTGGTGCTGTTGACCATCCATACCATGAAGGTTCACTTAAATTTGCAGAACTTGTAGCTGAAAAATCGAATGGGAAAGTTATGGTAGATATTTTTCCAGCTTCTCAAATTGCTTCAGGATCAAAGGCAATTGAATTCGTTCAGCTGGGAACGCTGGATATCGCTCTTGAATCAACAATGGCACTTAGCAACTTTGTTAAAGAAGTTGGCGTTTTAGACTTACCTTTCATATTTGATAGCAAAGAAGAAGCTTTCAAAATTTTGGATGGTGAGTTTGGACAACATATTGCATCACTTGCCGAAGCTAAAGGTTTCAAAATTTTAGGATGGTGGGACAATGGTTTTAGAACGATGAGTAATTCGGTCAGACCAATCACATCACCAGAAGACCTGAAAGGGTTGAAAATCAGAGTTCCTGAGAGTAAAATTTTCATCTCAACATTCCAAGGCATCGGAGCTGTACCATCACCAATGGCTGTATCTGAAGTATTTACTGCATTGCAACTTGGAACAGTTGATGGTCAAGAAAACACAGAAGCAAACTTCTATAAGAATAAGTACTATGAAGTAAATGACTTCTACTCAGTAACAAACCACATATACACAGCTGAGCCTCTCGTGATGAGCCTCGATAAGTTCAACTCGTTTCCACCTGCTGTTCAAGAATTATTGATGGCTGCTGGTAAGGAAGCTGGAGATTATCAAAGACAAGTTTCATTAAAACTTGATGAAGATTTATTGACACTTATTAAAGACACAGGTGTAACAGTCAATAAATTAGAAGATCCTGCTGCCTTTAAAGAAGCGGTAAAGCCTGTCTATGCCGAATTTGAAGCAGACTTTGGTGAACTTTTGAAAAAACTTGAAGATGCTAGATAATAGTCAATGAAGATAAGACCAAGAGTCCTTCTTGGTCTTATCTTCTTATAAACAATGGGCATCATGCATTGACCAAAAAGTATTATCAAGGAGAAATATATGGAAAAACTCGAGAAAGTGTTCAAAAAAATCGATAAAGTATTTGAGTTATCGACTGCACTTATATTGGGATCTATGGTGGTCCTAATCTTTTTACAAGTACTCTTTAGAAAAATTTTCGTTCTACCACTAGCGTGGTCGGAAGAATTAGCAGGTTTCCTCTTTATCTGGATGACATTCATTGCTGCATATGTAGGTGCAAGGAAAAAAAGCCATATTGGCGTTTCATTGATTCAAGATATTATGCCTAAACCGATTAAAAAAATCATGCAGATTTTGTCAATGGCTATTTCGTCTATATTCTTTGGGATTTTATCATTCTACTGCATTAGTCTTTGGTCAAAATTAATGAATCAATTGTCTCCTGCGCTTGAGATACCAATGGCATTTGTCTATTTAGGCATGATTATAGGGTCAGTATTTATGTGTATGTGGTACCTAGTATGCACTCTAAACCACATACTGAATTGGCGAATGGAGGAGCTTAGATGACAGGTTTATTATTTTTATCTTTTTTTGGACTCATGTTTTTAGGCGTCCCAATTGCTGTTTGTTTAGGTGTATCCGCTATCATCACCATCCTATTTGGTATGAATGTACCACTGATTATCACTGCTCAATCTATGTTTAGCGGTGTAAACTCATTCCCACTAATGGCGATCCCCTTCTTTATTTTGGCTGGTAACTTGATGGGTGAAGGAGGTATCTCGAAAAAATTAATTAACTTCATCAATATTTTCTTTAGTAAGTTCACTGGCGGTTTAGCAATGGTTTCGATAGGTGCTTCTATGTTCTTTGCAGCGATTTCTGGTTCATGTCCAGCAACAACAGCTGCGATAGGAGGCATCATGGTACCTGAAATGGAAAAAGCAGGCTATGACAAAAAGTTTGCAGCAGCAACTGCAGCTGCTGCTGGTACTGTTGGTCAGGTAATTCCACCAAGTATACCAATGGTCACATACAGTGTACTTGCTGGTACGTCTATTAGTACCATGTTCTTAGCGGGAATTGGTCCTGGAATCCTCATGGGTGTACTCATGATGAGTGTTGCTTATTCACATGCTAAAAAGCACAAAGTACCTCGAATTGTTCAAAAAATCACCCTAAAGCAAGTCTTTATGACCTTTTTAGACAGTATATGGGCTTTGATTATGCCATTCATTATACTAGGTGGTATTTACTCAGGTACATTCACCCCAACTGAAGCTGGAGCAGTTGCAGCTGTTTATGGTCTTTTTGTAGGTGTATTTATCTACAAAGAGTTAAAAATCAAAGATATCCTAAAAGTTATCTGTAATTCTGCAGTACAGGCTGCTGTTATCATGCTCATCATGGCAGCTGTATCAACTTTTGGATATGTCCTTACACGTGAACATATACCTCAATCTATTGCTAATTCGATGTTGAACTTAACAAGTAACAAATACATCCTATTGATGCTTTTTAACATCATTGTATTGATCGCTGGAATGTTTTTGAATTCATCAGCCGCTATTGCCTTGCTAACACCGATTTTGCTTCCTGTACTAGTTAGTGTTGGTATCGATCCCTATCTAGTTGGTATTATTTTTATTGTAAATATGGGTATAGGTATGGTCACACCACCTGTAGGAAGTTGTTTATATGTTGCTTGCAACATCTCGGGAGTAAAGTTAGAAGACCTGGTTAAATCAGTATTCCCTTATTTGGGTGCATTGGTCTTAGCTCTCATGCTCATAACTTTTGTAGAACCTATCAGTATGACATTAGTTAGATTATTTGAATAATTAAAGATGGGCTAACAACATTTCAGTTCATATACTCATTCATTAAATGTGGATAAAAAATGGGCTGTCCGAATACAACCGTTTTAATCAATAAGTATTAGATACGTTAACAAACTGCTAGAAATGAGTCTTTGTAGATTCTAAGTTCTAGCAGTTTTTCTTTGTCTCAATTAACCGATTATGATTTTATTTTGATTGGATTAATATTCTTTTTTGCCTTCACTTCAAATGCTTATGTCAATCGGATAAACATTAGTGTATAAACTTTCTTAACAAAATTTTAATATGTTATTATTATAATGTTACAAGAAGTAAAGACATTTTCTTACAGTACTTATTCTCACAATGCTATTCAGTTTACAGCATGTTTAATTAAGTTAATTTTGGACTTGGCTAACCCAAAATCATTGACTTTGTTTTATGGAATACATATGATGATAATTTTCCCGCGGCATCAGGGGGTGATCTGGTGCAGGATGCAGCAAAGCAATTTGAAATTAAAACTGGAATAACAGTGAACTTGATATCAATTTAAGCAAAACGATGGGTGACAGGTACCAAGTGGCGGTTATATAATGTTCACATAGAGTTGGACACAATTTCTGAAAAATAAGTTATGATATAAGTATGAGTAGAAAAAGAAGAAATTGGAGCCCAGAAGAAAAAGCAGCCGTTGTACTAGAGATTATTCGAGAAGAAGGTACATTAGCTGAAATAGCAAGGAAATATGATATCGCACAACCAGTGTTGAGCCGTTGGAGAGCCGAATTTATCGAGAATATGGCAACCGTATTTGATAAAAAGGGTGAATCAATCGAAAAAGTAAAACAAGAATACGAGGCGGAAAAGGAGCTCCTTGTAAAAAAGATTGGCGAACTCACATTGGATGTAGATTACTTAAAAAAAAAACACAATCAGGTTTCAGAAATGAGGAAAAGAAAACCATGATCGAGTGGGTTGATAGCAAATTAACCATTAAACATCAGTGTGAATTACTGGACTTGCCTCGCTCGACAGCTTATCACATTCCTATTGAAATAGTGCCTTCTGAGGATGA
>JAWSUW010000031.1:0-24647 GCA_033549245.1 Bacillota bacterium
GTTTTTTCTTGATCTCATTATTTAGCATATCCGCACCTCTTTTCCTATTAATTAATGTTCTACAAAAATCAAAAAAAACCTTTATATTCGCAACTGAAAAATGTGTTAAAATTAAGAAAAACGATTGGAGTGGACTTATGCGTTTTATACCTCTTGATTTTTTAAAAGACAATACCATGCTCGCTGAAAATTTAGTCAATATCAAAAATCAAATATTGCTAAGAAAAAACGTCGTCCTCAATTCCAAAAACATTTCCAGGATCAAAGCTTTGGGATTCAAATCACTTTACGTAAAAAATCCTGATGAAGAGGATATTTTAGAAGAGGAAGTCAAAGATATCATAAATCCTGAAATCCGTAAAAAAGCTGTTTTCGATATCAAGGATAGTATGGAGCGATTCACTGAAGAAATCAACAAACAGAAGCAGCAACTAGTTTATGGCAATTCAGGTCAAGAACTTCTCGAGGTCATTGATCACGTTTCGGAATCTCTCATTGACGAAATCCTTAATTCAAGTGATCTCAAAATTTCAATCATGGACATCAAATCAGAAAATGATTATCTATATGAACATGCGGTCAATACAGCGGTGTTATCGATCATGCTCGCAGTCAAGAAAGGGCTCAACATCAAAGAAATCCGAAATATTGCCATTGCCTCTCTCTTGATCAATGTGGGGTACAAATACTTTTCAAAAGATTTATATGACCACCCAGGTCCTCTTACGGACGATGCCTGGCGAGAGATGAGGCAACACCCCGTTCATGGCCATGAAATTCTTACTGGGAATACAACTCTGAACAGTCATGTGCGCACCATAGTACTTCACCATCACGAACGTATTGACGGTTCAGGTTATCCAGGCGGACTAAAAAATAATGACATTCATCCCCATGCAAAAATTGTCATGCTGGCGGATGTTTATGATGCTATGACCTCAGATAGAAAGCACCGAAGTGCGTTCCTACACAACGAAGTGATCGAATACATCATGGGAAATGCAGGCAGACTTTTTGACTTTGAGCTGTCAAACATCTTTTCAAGATGCATAGTGCCTTATCCTGCCGGCACACACGTCCTACTTTCAGATGGACGAAAAGGTATTGTTCTTAAAAACAATAATTCCCATCCTCTCAGACCTGTGATCAGAATCATAAAGGACAACAAACTCGATGAATCTCCCGAAGGTCACATTGATTTGATGAAGACTCATAACCTGACCATTGAAAAAATTGTTTATGATTGACAATGTTTCGCGAAGCGAAACATTGTCAATACCTTCCAACTATATTCGCTTCGCTGAAAAGTACCATTGGAGAATAACCCATTGTATAGAAAATACTCCTCATAACTTCTTTTTCAGTTCCAATGGCTTCCACCTTTTGGAACAAATCATATATATTGCCGGCAATCATAGCACCTTTTACCTTACCGATCATCTTTCCGTTTTCGATCAAAAAACCAGAAGAAATATTCATTGAAAAATCACCTTGATTGATGTTTCCCGTATGTGCTCCCATCACTCCTGTAATGAAAAGACCTCTCTTTATTCCTCCAATGATCTCCTGATCTGGAATTGAGTGACCTTCTATAATTATGTTTGTATCAAAAACTGAGGGTGAATCTTCGATTTCCTTTGAGAAAAGCGTTCTTTTCTGTGCATTCCCTATGGGCTTCCTGCCAAGTTTTTTTGACTGTCCAGAGCTCACTAAAAAATTCTTGAGAACACCATTTTCATAGATTACTGTATTTTGTGCCGGTGTTCCTTCATCATCAAATGCCAATGAGTTGCAACCCATTGGCATTGTCGCGTCATCCCGGATTGTGATTTTTTCAGAAAAAAGCTTTTGTCCTAATTTGTCTCCAACTGGGGATATACTCTTTGATACATTACCACCATTTACTCCACCAAGTACTCTCAACATGAGTGAACCCATTACATTACCGGAAAAGACAACAGGCATTTTCTCATTTTCAAGGGTTACCATGTGATTGCCCAGTTTATGAAGTTCAATCATGTTCAATAGATGTTCATCCTTAATCTCAGGTAAATCACTGCCTGAATATTCCTTAATAGTGCTATAAAACCCTTGTTCATTAAGTGTGTAAATCTGCGCAGCAATGTTTGTATAGTCATATTCTCCTTCAAAACCTGAACTATTGATCATTTTTACATTCTTTACGGTTTTTACAAATTCAACTCCTGAAGTGATTTCCGGAGCAAAAGTTTTCAGTCTGTCCGATACATCAAAAGTGAGTCTCACCAACTCCTGCGTGTTCATATTTTTCACTTGATCTGATGAGCAGATCACATTTTCAACACTTTCATTTGGGAATTCCACCGCTTCAGACTTTTGATTTTCAAGTGAGATCAGTGCGCGTTCGATAATGGATTCATCATCAAGATTTGTTGCCACAGCCGCACCCATCTTATCATCTTTGACGATTCTTATGGCAATTTCCGTCTTTTTTTCAGACTCGATTCCTTGCATTTCTCCTGCCTGAACCGACACAGACGTGCTAAACATGATCCTTGAATACACTTCAGCGTGATCACACACCTTGAGGATTTTTTCAAGTAATGTCTTCATGTCATCTTCCCCCTATACCCATATTCTTGATTTTGATCGGCGCAGAGCCTTTACCTGATTGGATTAAAATTTGTCCGCCTTTGCCACAGCCTCCGGCTTTTGAAAATCCAATCTCATTACCTATCATCTCAATGTTTTTTAGTGTTGTGAAAAGATGCCCTGTAAGTGCCAAATCACGCACCATGCCTTTGATTTCACCACTTTCAATTTTATAGGCACCTTGAACGGCGAATGTAAAAGTATCACCACTGGTTTGGCCACCTGCTGATCCGAACAAGTAAAGTCCTTTATCAATGGATTTGATCATATCATCGAGACTATGTTTATCCTTATCGATATAAATGTTGCCCATCCTGACAATTGGTGTGAATCCAAAATTTTTAGCCCGCGCATGTCCAGTCGGAGTTTCGTTCATAAGATTGGCACTCTCAAGTGAGTGTAACCTTCCACTAAGTTTTCCATCTTTGATCAAATAGGTTCTCTTTGCCAAAGTGCCTTCATGATCATAAGAATAGCTTCCAGGATAACCACTCAGTGTCGGATCGTCAATGACATTGAATTCAGGTACAGCGAAGGTTTCTCCAAGTTTCATGGTCTTAGCGAGTGAAATATTGCCCACAAGGTTGTCAGATTCGCTGAGATGACCAAATGCCTCATGAATAAAAAGTCCGCTTACATCGCTATCTAGAACCACATCGTAATTGCCACCGACAACCGGCTCGGCATCAAGAAGTTCAATGGTTTGTCTTGCTTTTGCATGAACTTCTTCCTCGTGATCCAGTAAATCAGCATAATTTGAATTTCCTCCAAATGACAGTCGTGTGATTTGAGTCAAATCCGCCTTTTGGGATGTCACTCTGAAAGTGATCCCACAAATGAGTTCTTCCTGTCTCACTTCAGTGCCTTTGTTGTTTAATACAAGTGTATCCGTGAACTGTTCATAATACTCCGATTCCAAATTGGCAATGCCGTCATAATTCATGAAAATATCTATATACTTATTTATCAGTGCTTTTTTGTCTTCTATACTTACTTTCCTCGGGTCCATTTCTGGAGTAACGGACACATGATCTACGTTGACTTCATAATTGGTGAAAATCTTTTTTCCAGGAATCAAATCACTGGCAATCTTTGCTTCATTAATAGCAAAATTCATCATATTTCATAACATCTTCATCATTAATCCATCACATTCATTGATTAATATAGGCACATAACATAACTAAACAAATTATTCAAAGGAGATGGAAACTATGAAAAAAGCAACCCAAATTTTAATGGCTGTAATTATGATCACATTGATAGGAACCACTGGTATATCCATGGCAGACAGTATACCTTACGGAGCAGCAGGGGCAGCAGTAGATGAGAATTTGACTATTGAGGAAATGCTCAACTATGCGATCCAGGATGAATATTTGGCCAAAGCTGAATATGAATCCATAATTAAGGAGTTTGACACTCATCGTCCTTACAGCAATATCATCAAATCAGAGGAAACCCACATCAATTTATTGATTCCACTATTTGAAACATACGATTTTGAAATTCCATTCAACGATGCCGCTACAAAAGTCGTATTACCCGTTACTTTGGCAGAAACATATGTAATCGGAATAGAAGCTGAAATCGCCAACATTGAAATGTATGAATTGTTCCTTGAAGAAGATTTGCCCGACGACGTCAAGACTGTTTTCGAAAGGTTGAAAGCAGCTTCAGAAAATCACCTTAAAGCATTTGAGAATGCTTCAAATCGCAATACTGGTGTCAGAGGCTTCAGAGGAAGAAATAAATAAGCAAATTAGTAAGAGACCAGGTTAATCGACCTGGTTTTTTTGCGCATTATTTTAACTTGACAATACTGTGCGTCGTACACTATAATGTAATCAAAGGAGATGATTTAATGAGTGAAACCGAGAAAATCGTTCTCAATTTACAACAAGAAATGAAACGTGGTACTCTGGTTTTGGCTGTGTTGACACAAACAGACGAAGCACAATATGGCTATTCACTGATTCAAGCCTTGACCGAAATGGGCATGCCTATAGAACAAAACACATTATATCCACTCATGCGGAGACTTGAAAAACAAGGATTACTGGATTCCATTTGGCAAGTTGAAGAAAATAGACCCAGAAGATATTATAAGATCAGTGAGCTTGGACGGGATGTCAGAGCAGTACTGATAGAAGAGTGGCAGACACTCGAGGCGACTATGTCAGGGTTAATCGGAGGTGTAAAATGATTAATGACTATCTTTATACAATAGGAAAATATATTTCACCTGCTCAGCGCGATGAAGTTTTAAGAGAGATTGAATCCAATTTATATGATTTTCTAGAACAGAACTTCGGTCAAAAGGAGTACTCTGAATCAGAAATTGAAACAGCAATCCGTTCAATGGGACACCCCAAAAAAGTTGCAGAAGCGTACATGGAGAGCCCTAGAAGCTTAATAGGACCAGCCTATATCGACACCTATTTTTTGGTGATAAAAATTGCCCTGATAGGCATTGTCATTGGCCTTACCATTGCCAATATGTTGACTATTTCCAACACTAAAGATGGCTTACAATTTTTTATTAAAGTCATCGCAAGCATTTGGTATGCCTCTCTTTCCGCCATTGGATCAATCACTGTAATCTTCGCACTGATTCAACATTACAGTCCTGGAGAACAAGAAACAATCACAGGAGAATGGTCACTCAAATCCATTGAAAAAGCTCCTGAAACCCACCAAAGAGTCAGTATACTTGAATTGATCATCGAATCCATATTTATTTGCTTGTTTTTGGTCGTACTCAATCAGGCAACTCCGACACTAGCAATTGCATTACCTGAAAACAAAGTGATTCCAATACTCGACATGGAACTCTTCAAACCATTTCTCATCTGGATCAACATCACAATGATCACTAATCTCATTCTAAACCTATACCTACTCATAAAAAGAAAGTGGCAGTCCTTTACGCGAGTTATAGCAATTGTTATAGATATCATTAGCGTCGTGATATTCACAAAGCTCATCATGACTCCAGGCTTGTGGGATTTTAGGGCACTGGATAACATTTTAAAAGATGATGGTGCCGCACTTGAAACAGTGCTGGATCTCAGTCTGAACATAACACTTGCTGTGGTGGTCATAATTGTTGCAGTTGATATTTTCGGACATTTGCGGGCTCTTATGAAAACCAGATCAAGGTAAAATGAAAAACGCCAAAGTCGATAAGATTTGGCGTTTTTTTGATGCGATACTAAGATTTTCAATTTCCAACCATGGTTACCCTGACCATAATTTCATTTCGCCTGAACATTGGTGGTACAAATGGTGGATTGTACAGTGCCAGCATAAAATTGGATTCCTTTTTGTATCCATTAGCAGCCATCCAAGACTCCAATTGTCCTATCATTTTGCGTTCTTTCGCTTCTCCGGATGTTCCACTGTATCTTATAACTGCAAACGTTCCCTTTTCAAATTTCTTGATCTTCAGTGATGGATTGTTGGGGTTCGGAATGCTATCCCAGTGCGCACTCGGTACCACAAACGCCATGGTCTGCCCTTCAGTTTTGATTTCTTCTATAACAGGTATAGTCATTTTGATATTCTACAATGTAGAAATCAGAATACTCTCGAACCTCAAATTCATCCTTTTTATAAATCACAGTATAATCAGGTGTTTCATATAATCCCATATTCATCCACTTCTTTCTTTGGAGGTTTAAAACCCACCCTTGTTCAGTTTATGTGTGAATAACAGAAGCAACAATATACAAAGAAGAACAAAAAAAGGAAACAATATCATACCTGTCATTTCCATCAGTACTCCCAAAAGTGGTGGAAACACCGCTATTCCAATGTATGCTGATGCCATTTGAAATCCAATGATGGATTGTGCATTGATCCTCCCGAACCGAATCGGAGTATCGTGAGTCATGGCAGGAAAAATTGGTGCAAATCCCATCCCCAACATGACAAAAGCCATCATTACTGACAAATTGCTTAAATCCAAAACTAAGATTATCGCACCTAAAAGTGCAATGATCACGCCGAGAAAAATCATTTTTTTATTGGATAATTTGAACGAGATGAATCCAGCCAATATCCGTCCAACCGTTATACCACCAAAGTAAAACGCCACCCATCTTGCGGCGATTTCAAGAGAAATGCCTTTGATCTGTACCATATAACTGCTTCCCCATAATCCAACCGAGAATTCTACTGCACAATATGTCATAAATATCAATAAAGCATAAGGAACACCTTTGATTTTTAACGCTTCAAAAATTTTAAGCGGGCGACCTGTGACGTTCTCTGCATGATCACCACGGTCGCTAACATGAGCGTTCGTCATTTCCGCATGCTTCCTCCAAAGTGGCAAGCTGAGAAATAGAATTGCAGCCAGTCCTAGTTGAATCATGGCCACACTTTGATACCCATTTCTCCACGATCCGGTCTGCTTAAGAATTATGGACATCAAAATCGGACCGGAGGTTGCACCCACTCCCCAAAAGGAATGTAGCCAATTCATATGATGCGCCTTGAAATGAAGCGCGACATAGTGATTGAGTGCTGTATCGACGGAACCTGCTCCAAATCCAAGTGGAAGTGCCAAAAACACAAACCAAATATAAGAGGGAGCATATGCAAAACCGAGCAATGCCGTACCGGTCATCAATCCACTGAAAAAAGTGATTTTACCTTCCCCAAAACGTCTGATCAGTCTTCCGCTTAGTAGACTGCTGCTGATTGTTCCCACTGTAACAACTATAGAGATCATTCCCGCTGCATCCAGCCTCATAAACCATTCCTGGCGAATCATCGGCCAAGCCACACCTAGAAGTGCATCTGGAAGACCAAGACTGATAAATGCCAAATAGATAATAATCAATAAAACAAATGTCACCATAAATATTCCACCGTCCTGAGCATATTGTATTTCATCATCTAATATGATATTCTTAGTTCGATTTTATTATATCAAATCCGGAGGAATACATATATGCTATTTAGTTTGGCACTCATATTAATCATAGGTTTCAGTTTAAGTGGCATTTTTAATCGGCTCAAAATACCAGGTCTAATAGGTATGATTCTCACAGGCATTTTTCTTGGACCCTACGTACTTAACTTGATTTCAGATGATATTTTGAATATCTCAGCAGATCTTCGAGAGATTTCACTTATCGTCATTCTCACGAGAGCCGGACTCACTATTGACATCAATGATTTGAAAAAAGTTGGAAGACCTGCAATTTTGATGTGTTTTGTTCCGGCTACACTTGAAATACTGGCAGTCACAATACTGGCCCCGATTTTCCTGAATGTTTCCTATTTGGAAGCGGCAATCATGGGTACTGTTTTAGCTGCAGTCTCCCCTGCCATAATTGTCCCTAGAATGATTCACCTTATGGAAAGTGGTCATGGTAAGGATAAGAACATTCCTCAACTCATTATGGCGGGTGCCTCAGTGGATGACATCTATGTCATCGTCCTTTTTACTGCATTTTTAGGAATGTATGGTGGAGATGATTTTTCAGCATCTACACTGCTGTCTGTACCGGTTTCAATACTTTTAGGGATGCTATTGGGAATCGTTACAGGTCTAGTGCTTGTTCGTGTTTTTAAATCACTTCACATCAGGGATACCATTAAAGTATTGATCATACTCAGTACATCTTTCATCTTCGTGTCACTTGAAACTTTTTTGGAACCCTATTTTCCAATGTCCGGACTATTGGCTGTAATGGCACTTGGTGCGACTATACTGAAAACATATCCTGTCCTGGCTAAAAGAATTATGGGGAAATTCTCTAAAATTTGGGTCGGTGCAGAACTCATGTTATTTGTCCTGGTCGGTGCCGCAGTTGACATCAGTTATTTGACTGGTGCAGGACTCATGTCAGTCTTACTCATCTTGTCAGCATTGTTACTTAGAATTGTGGGCGTATACCTCAGTCTCATAAAAACAAATCTCAACTTAAAAGAAAAACTGTTTTGTGCTATTTCATATGTCCCTAAAGCAACCGTTCAAGCGGCGATTGGAGCAATTCCATTGACCGCGGGAGTAGAGTCAGGCAACACTATCCTGACGGTAGCGGTTTTAGCCATTATGATTACAGCCCCAATTGGTGCAATTGGAATCGATCAAACTTACACCAGATTTCTTTCTATGAAATCAGCAACCTGATTGGAATCGAATATTAAGCAGGCTCTAATCCAATATTAACAATAGGATGCTACACTAATCCATATTGAAGAAACAGGAGGCTCTTATGAAAAAATATTATACAGTGATCATCGGTCTGATGATTGTATTACTCATCTCTGGATGTACAAATGATTTTATTTTTGGTGAGAAAGATTTATTTGAAGATGCATCACCAAATATGAACGAACAAGTGGAATACAGAGAAAATCTCGGTAAATTTGACAAATTAGTCCTCGAGATCGATCTCACTGTCTCCGGAGTGAAAATCAGCTCAACGGACAGTGATGAACTTATTTACAAACAAATTGCAAACAGAAAAGATCTTTTGGCGGAAATGGACGTCGACACCAGTGGCAAAACGATTACACTCACATTCAAGAATGATCCGGACAAAAAAATCAATATTGGAACTCAAAACAGTCAAACAGAAATTTTCATACCTGAAAATCTGCTTACTGATCTTGGAGTTGATCTCAACGTAGGCGATTTGAACATCAAAGGTGAACAATTAAGTTTCGAGAATATTGAAGTTGGACTCGATGTTGGTGCTCTCGATATCATTATTTCAGATGATCAGGACCAGCTGGGAGAGATTGAATTGTCAAGTAACGTTGGAGATCTGGTACTAGAATTGAAAGGAAACTTTCCTGCTTTACATACTCTAAAGACATTGACTGATGTAGGTTCCAACAGCGTCACACTGGATGGTGAATATGGTGAAAAGTTGTCCCTTAAAGGTGAATCGCACGTAGGCGAATTAACCTACCAAATCATTGGTGATTTTGAAAAAAACGTTGATGCTGTTCTTACATCCAATACAGGTGAACTCAATCTCAAACTGCCTAAGAACTCACCGGTCGAACTTATAACTGAATCAAACGAATTTACTTCAAAAGTCGAAATTAATCTCGATGATTATACGATAAAAAATGATGTCTATTTGTTCAACACCTCCGGAAATGGCGGTGAAATTTCAATAAAAGCCAGTGTCAATATTGGCGATTTGACTGTAAATTAAAAAAACATGAGGAGCGCTCTGCGCTCTTATTTTTTTTGTTTTTTCTTTCTCATAAAATAATACACCACACCAATACATACAACCAATCCCGTAATAGCTGGTTTAATGATTGAAAGTCCCGAATCACCAGCAAAGATAGCACTCCATAGCATTTTTAGTACTGCTGCAGCTATCATGACAACCAACACATATTTCCAGCTGCGTCGCCAAGCTGCGAAAATCAACGCTATAAAGAACAAGGGTACTGATAATTGAATGAATATTTTGGACGCATCCCATGAACCTTTGAGATACTCCTGTTCAAAACTCAAAAATTCAATAATCTCTGGACTGACAGTCGCAGGAACCGGAAACCAAAACATGCTGGTAAACAAACTGAAGATTGAAACCATAACTCCAGTCAAGCTTCGCTTATAGGCGAAAAACACAATCGGAATAATGAATACTGGCCTAATATACCAACTCAAAATATTGTGATGACGATCAAATGCCCACATGAAAAATGAATCATTTGTAAAGAATAAAATGATAAATACAATTGTTGCGATGCCAAAAATACTGCCTACTAAAAGATCAATCTTTTTTTTGTTTTCATAAACGTTACTCATAATTTCCTCCATTGAAATAATTGTGACCAAGTGGTCACTTTATATTTTCATTATGCGACTAGTCGGTCACATTGTCAACAAAAAAATTCATGAGTCATTATTGTACTCATGAATTTAATTCAAACGCCATGTTTTAATATCTCAAGAAGATCATCTACAAACTCGATAAGAGCAATCTTATTGTCCTGATAATCCGACAGGCTATGAAATTCCATCATATATTCTGCAACCGATCTATTCAGCGAATGAATCAGCATGGCAAGTGCTCTAGTGTTAACAGATTTACGAACACTTCCACCTGACTTTGCCTTTTCAATTAGTGACTCATAAAACATATATGCTTTTGATTCATTTCCTTCCAGTATGTGCTGTCTCAGTTCTGGTTTTTCCTCAACAAACCTCTCCGACAGTTGAGCTAGTCTTGGATTCTCCATTGAAAAAGTCACGCCACTAAGATACAAACTCTTGATTTGATTAATGAAATCCAACGATTCAAGTGCCTTCATCGTTTCTTCGAAATATTGAAATTTAGTCTGAGTGGCAGATTCCAACAAATAAGTGTATAAATCCAACTTATCATTAAAATATTGGTAGAAACTCCCCTTTGCTATTGAACTGGATTTGCATATCCTATTCAAACTGGCCTCTGCAAAGCCATATGACGAGAACTCTTCTAATGCCGCATTATATATTTCATTTCTTTTATCAATGCTGATGTTAAAAAATGTAGACTTTGGCATCTCATCCCTCTTTCTGTTCACTCAAGTCTTCAATATATGCCTTCAGACTCTCTCTGACATTGCCATTAAAACCTTCAGTTCTATCCGAGCAAATCATAGAATTTAGAACGGCTTCTTCAACTGCCTCTGCAAGTGCATGAAACGGACCGTCCAGGTTCGAATCTTGAATTAGGTCGATCATATAATTGCCCTTTTCAGGTATGCGATTGGCAGTTGTAAAACCAATTACCACCTCTCCACTACCGTGTCCCATATATGAACCGGTTTTGGCGAGACCTATAGGCACACGCTTAATCAGACGCTTAAGTTGACGGTCTGAAACTGGCAAATCCGTCGCGACAACAATTATTATTGAGCCTTTCTCCACTTCATTTTCAGTAGCTTGAATTGCTTTGATCTTTGCACCAAAAGGCTGTCCTGAGATCATAAAATCTTCCAATGACCCGTGATTTGAAAGTACAAGCACTCCAATAGTATAGGTTATACCCTCAATATCCATAAGCCTTGAAGCAGAACCGATACCGCCTTTAAGTTGATGGCAAGACATCCCTTTTCCTGCTCCAACATCCCCTTCAACAAAGTCGACAACACTTGCTTCATAAGCTGAAAACACTTCTTCCTCACCGACTGCACGATGAACAATATCATTCAAATATGCATCATTACATTCGCACACAATAGGATTATATGATTTTATTTCCACATGATCTCTCGCACATTGTTTAACCATAAGCTCAACTGCAGCATCGTGCACTCGTCCTATGTTGAGAGTATTGGTTAAAAAAATGGGACTTTCGATGACTCCAAGCTCATCAATCTGCATTAGACCTGTACTTTTCCCATAGCCATTGATCACGTGCGCGGCCGCCGTGAGTTTGGTCACAAACGGATTGTCTTCACACGGAATAACGACTGTCACACCAGTTTTATTTTGATTGGTATCCACAGTATAATGCCCTACCTTGACTCCATAGACATCTGTGATTTTGTTCAGTTTTCCTTTTGGATACCTTCCAATACTGTAACCGTAGTCCTCAATGTGCATTTTTTTCATTGTCCAAATCTCCTTAAAGTAATTTGATTAAAACGGCCATACCAATACAATCAAGGGTGCTCCTATAATAATGACCAATATTGAAAGAGGCAAACCAACCTTCCAATAATCTCTGAATTGATATCCGCCAGGTCCCATGACAAGCATATTGGACTGGTGACCTATAGGTGTTAAAAATGCCGAAGAAGATGCCACACAAACACTCATTAGAAAAGGATCTGAAGATACTCCCATAAATGATGCTAAACTTAGCGCTATCGGGGCCATCAAAACAGCTGCTGCAGCATTGTTGATCAGATTCGTCAACAAGATAGTCAATGTCATTAGAGCTGCTATTGTGTAAAGTGGTGAAAAATTAATAGAAAATTGTACCAAGAAATTTGCGATTGAATCAGAGCTACCACTACTTTGTAACGCTCCTCCGACCGGTAAAAATGCTCCAAGCATAATAATTGTCGGCCACTCTATAGCATCATAAAACTCCCTTGCATTAATGATATTAAGTAAAATCATCAAAAGCGCCGCTATTGTAAACGCAATCTGTACAGGGAGAATACCTAGTGTAGTCAAAGCAATAGAAGTTGCAAATATTCCTAACGCTAGATACTGTTTCTTCTTGGACTTGTCAGTCTTTATTGAAACACCACGTTCCGCCAAAGGCAGACATCTCAATTTTGAAAATGTATCCTGCAATATGCTCTCCGGCACTTGAATCAGCAAAATATCACCAGATCTGAATCTAAATGACTTCAACCTTCTTGTGGAAGAAGTACCCTTTCTGGATACTGCTACAAGATTGATGTTGAATCTATTTCTAAGTTGGGTTTCAACAGCATTTCTTCCAATCAAAGGTGAGTCCCCTCTAAGTACGACTTCAACCAAGGCCAAATCCTTTATTGAAAATTTCTCACCAAAACCCAGTTCTTCCAGTTTTGCACCTTTAAGCGTCATTCCTGTTTTTTTAATCAATTCAGTCAAGTCTGTCGGTATAGCCTTTAGAATAAGAATATCGCCAAGAATCACTTGTTCATTTGCAAGAGGTGCAATTATTTTACGACCATTTCTAACGATTCCGATGACGTTGATTTCGAGCTTATAAATTGTATAAAAATCACGTAGGGTCTTTCCAATCATTTTGCAATTTTCAGATACCAAGACTTCAGAAAGATATTCATCTATATCAAATAATTGTTCGTTCTTGTTGGTCAATCTGTGTGGAATCAATCTCCATCCAATCAATGCCATATACGTTATTCCAATAATTACCATCACAATGCCTACTGGAGCAAAATCGAAAAAGGCAAATGGTTCCATGCCTGCCTCAGTTCTATATATTGAAATAATCAAGTTTGGCGGAGTTCCTATTTCTGTCATCATACCACCAAGTAAAGACGCAAATGCTATAGGCATCAAAAAATTTGAAGGGGGTAGTTTGCTGTCTTTAGCCACACTGATTGCAATTGGCATAATAAGCGCAAGTGCACCAACATTGTTCATAAACCCTGAAATTATAGCAGTTACGAGCATTAACCCAATTAGCTTTACTGAATTGCTTTTGGTTCCTCTATTGAGTAATTCAACCAAATGATCGATTGCACCTGTTTTTATAAGTGCACTGCTGATCACCAATACCGCAGCGACAGTAATTACTGCTGGATGACTGAACCCCAAAAATGCTTCTTCTGGTATGATTACTCCAGTGACAACCAATACAAGCAATCCTAAAAGCGCAACGAAATCATATCTGATTCTACCATCAATAAACAGAAGCATTGCAATTGCTATGACTGTGAAAACTATAATTTGCTGTCCCATCTCTACCTCCGTTATTCACCTGTTGCCAATAATTATAGCATTCCAGTTGAACTGTATCAATAAATACCCGAAGATGGACGCCATTACGCTATAAAAAATAAGAGCATGCTCTGTAGCATACTCTTATCTTAATATGATTGCTATTTTGCAATGTCAACTGCTCTCAATGTGTTATCTGGTGTATAAGTTCCCTTAGCTCTCAAGTCATCAGCGAGAAGATTTCTTAAAAGTGGTTCGCTATAAGGATTTGACCATTCAAAATTACCTAATGTCTTAAAGTTGTCTTGTCCACCTGCCAAGAAATCATTCGTTACAACCGAATATTCTTTTTCAAGATCAAGCATCGTGCCATCAGCCATTACAACTTCAACTACTCTGCTGTATTCCGGTTTAGATGAGTCATAAGTGAATGTAAGTCCAGAAATCTGTACCATACCTTTGGAAAGTGTTGCACCTTGCTCCAGTACATCAAGGATGTCCTTACCAGTCATGATAGTAGTGACTGGAGTATTGTCAAATGGCATGATCTCAAACACTTTTTCCATAGTCACATCACCAGCCATGACATCGATTCGGATACCACCAGCATTTGTAAATGCTACGTCTGCTCCCTTACCTTCTCTTAGAACGTCTGCAAACCAGTTACCAGCTGCTGAAGTTGTATTATAATCTCTTATAAGGTCAGATGCCATAACACCAACAACTTCACCAAATACAGGTGCAAGTTCAGCGTTGTAAGCATCTACCATTTCCTGAATTGATGCCATCGGCTCAATATCAAGTTCACCTTTTCTGACTTCAATCGCCTTTGACTCACTGATTACCACTTCGTCTTTAACTGTGTCATAGTAAAGTGTGATATTACCGATTTGGCGACCATTTTTGTTTGCCATAACCACAGGAATACCTGCAACCATGCCATTTACAGTATTATGTGAGTGACCACCGATTACAGCATCAACACCTGAAACTCCATTTGCAAAATCAACCAATTCACCGGTGATTTCCATGGTATCAAAATCTTGATAAGCCGGTAAATGTGATAATACGATTACAAGCTCGGCACCTTTCGCTTCAAGTTCAGGGACAAGTGCTGTTGCGATCTCAATCGGATCTTCAAAAGTATATTCTCCTACAAAATCCTTGTGTGCCGTAACTGCTGTATCAGGAGTGGACATTCCGATAATTCCCACTTTGACCCCATCAACTTCTTTGATCATGTATGGTGTAGCCCAAGACGCCAAAACACCATCTTTATAAACATTGGAAGTCAACAGTTGATATTTCGCTCCGTTTTCTTCCATAGTCTCTATAATAGTCTCAATACCCCAGTCAAATTCATGATTACCGACGGTTGTTGCAGTGTATCCTGCCGCATTGAAAAATGTTACAACTGGTGCACCGTAAAGCAAATTGGACATCGGAGTACCTTGGAACGAATCACCGGCATCCAAAATGATTGTGCCTTCTTCATTCATCGATGCATAATACTCGATATATGCTGCTAGTTTCGCCGCACCTGATTCATAACCACCCACTAAATTGCCGTGGAAATCATTGGTTGTCAACAAATCGATCTTTTTAACCAAATTGACATTGAGTTTGTCTCCTGCGAAAATCAGGTTAGGGTTCTCAATCCCATTGACCTTGGCTAAAGTTTCATAATCCATGCCATGGTCCTTTGCAATTTTCCATAACATATCACCGGATTGAATCACATATTCCGAAGCATATGCGGGCATTAAGCCAAGTACTAGAACCAATACCATCAAAATAGAAATTTTTCTTTTCAAATTGCGCCTCCTCTTGTACATATAAAATAATTGTTATGGGTCTCATGGTTTTATTCTATAGTTTTAATGGTGTCACCGCAATCCTTTAAGACATTTTTGTAACATTTTACTAAAGTTTTTTTTATTGCTATAATAATGTTAGAATAAAATAAAAACAAAAAGGAGAACTTATCGTGAAAAAAAGTTATATAGCAGCCATAATCGTCATCATCCTTGCGGCGGGAGCAGCCTTCGCCACACCTTTTATCGTCGGCAAGTTAGCTGAAATGAATCCAGCCACACATGTACTTTATGCTATGAAGAAAACCGGAGAAGTTGAAAAAACCAATGCTACAGCTACCATGACCATGTCTGTCGATGAAGCTGCAGCTGAGGAACTGGCTATATTTGAGTTTTCAGAAGATCCTACGGCAATGGCCAATTACATGAATTCCATACTGACCAATTTTGGAATAGTCTATGATATGACCTATGCACGTGACCAGTCGACATTTCCTACATACATGGACTATGATATCTCTATGAATTATAAGAATGATCCCTTGCTCAATATGAGTATGATCTTTGAGCCTTGGACCATAGCATTCGGTTCAGAGCAACTGTTTGATCGCATGTTCTCATATGATATGAAAAGTGAAGCGGATCAAATGGACTTCAACCAATATTTGGCCATCATCTATGAAGATGATGATGCGCTCTACAAATCAGCAGAAAAAAACTTCAATCAATATGAAGACTTTTTAATGGAATATCTCGAAGAATCACTGACGAAACTCGAGGATGGTACACTTGAAACCACATACGACGGCAAGGTGAGCACTCACAAAGTAGATCAATATCTTTTACCTGTAGACATGAAGGTATTGTTCGAAAAAATGGAAACACTCGTTGTCATGTTCAAGGATGACGAAGCAATGCAAGCACTAATTAAGGACCGTGTATACAATGTCGTTAACACTTTTGTAGAATCAGGTGACTATTTGAAACTCTCCATGACCGAATCAGAAGCGAAATCCATGCAATCATCTTTGAAAGCCAGTTACGACGAAGAGTTCGACAAAATGCTGGATGAGATGATCAACTCCTATAGTACAATTGGTACAGAATATGATGACATGGGAATATCGATGCACTATGACCTCCTTATAAAGATAGATTCCAACAATCTGATTAGAGCAATGGAAATTGACATGCTTTCCGCATTTATCCAGATGAAACAAGTCTATACTTATAATGCTTTCGATGACGATGTCATCATAAGCTCCATTGATACACAAAACACTGAAGATATAAAAGCACTTATGGAAGACGAACAGAAAACTTCTGAGATTGCACAAACAGTAATTACCAACGCATATTCCAATATATTGGGAAGCAAAGCTTTCAACTCTTTGATGACAGATCTTGAAGTTAATGCCCAGCAGTTACCAGAAGCAGAGCGGACAGAAATCCTGAATGGGATTGGTGAAATGATGCAAATGATGCCATTTCTTATGCAAGGATTATAAAAACAACTTATCGCCATCCAAAAGAAAAAAGCCAAATTGGATCCTCCTGAAATCAGGACGAATACAATTTGGCTTTTGTGCATTATTAAATGCAAAATATATTGAATTTAAGAAGGCTGATTAAGCTCGTACTAAAACTCCTGCTTTTTTCTTTTTAAACTGTGTAAAGATAGCGACTCCAAGTAAAGCAGCACCAATTGCATTGAAAATCGGGCTTGTAGTTACCAGCATTACACCACCAACAACGAAGAATATTCTCTCTATTGGATTCATTTCTGTTTGGAAATAACCCGTCAATCCAGAAGCCACTGCAATGATTCCAATGATCGCTGTGGAAAGTATGAAAATCAAATGTCCTATGGTCACATTAATCAACAATAGTTCCGGACTATAGACGAATATATACGGAATGATGAATGCCGCAATAGCTAGACGTGATGCTTGGATTCCCGTCCGCATCGGTTCTGATTTAGCTACTCCTGAGGCAGCAACTGCCGCAAGTGCAACAGGTGGCGTGACATCTGCAATGATTCCAAAATAGAATGCAAACATGTGAGCTGCAAGAATTGGGACATCAAGTAACAATAATGCCGGCGCCGCAATTGTAGCGGTTATAACATAATTCGCCGTAGTTGGAACACCAATGCCTAAAATCAGTGAAGTGATCATTGTGAATACAAGAGTTAAAAACAGATTTCCATTTGCGACACTAACAAGTAAAGAGCCCATTTTAAGGCCAAGACCGGTTTGAGTCACCACACCGATAATGATACCGGCGGTCGCGCAAGCTGCTATAACGGTAAGAGCGCTTCGTGCTCCTTCGACAAGCCCAAAAAATATTTCCTTAAGAGATAGTCTTGTCTCTTTCTTAAAGGAAGAAACAACAATTGCTGCAGCAATAGCACCAAGAGCGGCTCTAATTGGCGTATATCCTGAAACCAGCAGATATATAACAATGATAATTGGCAGCATTAAATGCCCTCGCTCCTTGATTACTCTACCCGCTTTAGGTAACTCTTCTTTTGACATTCCTTTAAGACCTTGTTTTTTAGCTTCATAGTGTACACCAGCCCATACGCCAAAATAGTACAACGCAGCTGGAATCACTGCTGCTGCTATAATCGTTACATAAGGAATGTTGGTGAATTCTGCCATCAAAAACGCTGCCGCACCCATTATTGGAGGCATCAATTGACCACCAGTTGAGGCAGTAGCTTCAACGGCACCTGCAAATTCAGGTTTGTATCCCAGTTTTTTCATCATAGGAATTGTAAAACTTCCTGTGCCGACAACATTAGCTACCGAACTTCCCGATAATGTTCCCATTGTTGCACTGGAAATGACAGCCACTTTTGCAGGTCCGCCTGGAGCAGAACCAGCAATGGCGTTTGAGATATCAATAAAAAACTCACCCATTCCAGTCTTTCCGAGATAAGCACCGAACAATAGAAACATGAATATGAATGTAGATGAAACACCAATCGGAATTCCGAAAATTCCTTCCGTTGTATAGAATAAATGTTGCACTAAGTCGTCCATAGCAACACCTCTGTGAGCTAATGGTCCAGGAATTTTGGGTCCTAAAAGTGCGTATCCAATAAATGTTACAGCAATAATGACCATTGGCCATCCAATGACTCTACGAGCAGCTTCAAGCACTAAAAAAAAAGCTATAAGTCCCACAATCATGTCAGTTGTTGTAACTCTACCCGCTCTATAAACCAAATTTGAATAGTTGAAGTACACATAAAGGCATACTGAACCAGCCAGTATCGCTAAACCGACATCCAACGGATGGAGATTGAATCTTGAAAACTTTTTCCTTGAAGGATATAAAAGGTATACCAAAGTCAATCCGAACGCAAGGTGAATCGAACGTTGAAGCATTGCATCCAGTATTCCAAAAATACCTGTATAAAGCTGAAAAAATGAGAACAAAGCTAGAAGACCAATGATCAACTTGCCTTGCATACCACTTAATATCCTAAAATCCGAACCTTTGTCATATTTTCTGAGCAGGTCATCCGGGGAGCCTTCTGACACTACATCTGTTTGTTTTTTTAAATTCAAGTCAGACATGACACCGTTCCTTCCTATAAGGCAACTGAATAGTTGCCAATTTTAAAGACTTTCTTTTCTATAATATATATCTTGATAGATTGATCCTTGATTTCAAGCATCTCATTGAACTGAAAAGTTTCACCATTGACTGTGATACTATGCTTTGGTATGGGCGAAATAATCATATTCAAACTTTCAAACTGCCGCTCCAAATATAAAATAAACTTACCATCTATTATCTCAAAATCCGCATCATTGATCTGTTCATAGGGAAGTCCTACTCCAAAAGACTCATAAACAGTCTTTTGGAGTATCAAAGCATTGTCTTCCGTTATGATAAAATGTTCATCTACTGGTGTCAGAAGTACCGAATGAATATAACTCAGTACAAATTGGTCATCGAGGGGATATAGCTCATGCTGTAACCCTGAGGACTGTTCTTCAATAACAAGTACGGTTCTATCTTGAAGTCCAGTGAACACCAACAACACCACCAACATAAGACCAAGTATCGCAATGACAATTCTTCTAAACAAATCTTCCCTTCTCTCTATCTTTAATTCATTAAATTCTATTGCTCGTCAAAGAACTTTTGAGCGCCTGGGTGTACTGGAATTGGCATAGCTTCAAGTGCAGTTTCAAGTGTTATGAATTTACCTACATTATGAGCTAATACAACACGGTCAAGATTTTGATAGATTTGCTTTGTGAGTTCGTAAGCCAATTCATCACTCATTTCGGTAGAAACACAAAGCATAGATTTAACTGTAAGAGTGTTGACTGCTTCAGTTTGACCTTTGTATGTGTTTGCAGGAATTACATAATCAGTAAAAAATTTGTAGTCAGTTTTAAGTGTATTGGCGATATCACCTTCTATTGCGACTATGAATACATCGTTTTGCGCTGAAAGGTCTTGGATAGCCGCTGTTGGAATACCAGCTGTCAAGAAAGCTGCATCAACTTGCTTATCTTTAAGACCAGCAGATGCTTCTGAAAATGATAAGAATTTAGCATCGATGTCTGTTTCAAAATCCATACCAGCCGCTGCAATGATTTGTCTTGCATTAGCTTCAACACCTGAACCGATTGCTCCTACAGCAAGTCTCTTGCCTTTAAGGTCTGCAACTGATTTAATAGTTGGATCGGAAGTTACGATCTGAAGTGGTTCACTGTATAATGTAGCGAGGCCTCTGATGCCTTCAAAAGTTTGCCCTTCAAACATTTTTTCGCCTGTGTAAGCATAGAGTGCAGTATCATTTTGAACGATGACTACTTCTACTTTTTTATCCATCAAAAGGTTGATGTTTGCAACAGATGCGCCAGTACTTTGTGCAGTAGCGTTGATGCCTTTGATATTTTGATTCCAAATTTCTGCAAATGCTCCGCCAAGTGGGAAGTAAGTACCTGCAGTACCACCTGTTCCGATGTTAACAAATAAATTGTCAAATGAAACCGGTTCTTCAACTGGAGCAGGTTCCTCAGTAGCTGGTTCTTCCGCTGTAGGAGTTTCTGCCGGTGTCTCTACAACTGCTTCAGGTTCTTTGGCACAACCTGCCAAAAGTGAGAACGATAAAATCAATACCATCAATAACGAAAATGCTTTTTTCATACTTTCCTCCTGTTTAAATCATTAATATAGATACCCCAATTACCTATTTTGCAAGATTTTAAATAACAAATTGCATCATTTGCCATTCGTGTTCTCTTACAAATACATTCGGTATACTAACGATATATCATTCATCCTACATATTCCGACAAATTGCTACAACATGTTACAAAAAATATTTTAATTAAAGTTCATAGTTTCGTAAAACAAATTTAACTTTTCAGTTCAAATATCCCATAGTTTTGAAGATAAAGACATATAATGTCATAGAAACATTTGAAAGAAGTGTTGATACCATTATGATGTTGGATGCCAGGTCATGATCCCCTTTCATGACAACCGTAACAACATATGAGATTGTGGCGGTCGGGACGCCAAAAAGAATATAAATCAAGAATACATCCTCATTGCCAAATCCCAATGCTATAGCGGAAATGACTGCAAACGCAGGCAATAAGATCAATTTTAATGAGCTGGCGAGTAGTGCTGTGTTCAGGTTGCCTTTCATATTTCCAAATTTGAATGATGCACCAATTGCAATCAAGGCAAGTGGTGTTGCAACTACTTCAAAATAGCTCATAGTTCTGGTCATGATGAGCGGCAAATTCAGTCCGAATTGTGAGACGACCATGCCTAAAACAACTGCAATGATCATCGGATTGCCTACGATATTTTTGACTATACCTCTCAGATCGACATTTGACTGTCTGTCCACCTCTAAAAACGACAATACAACAATTGCAAGAATATTATATAGTGGAATAATCAGTGCGATGACAAGAGGTGCTTTCATTCCAATGGAACCAGTGACATTTTCCATTAGGGAAAGTCCGATATAAAGGAAATTGCCTCTAAAAGAACCTTGGATGAAGGCACCAAGTTTGTTACTGTCCTTGATCAACAGCGCTCCCGTCACCCATGAAATCATTACGCTGACAATAGTGCCTATTATGATGAACATCACAAAGCGGATGTCGAAATACTCTTCAAAAGATGTACTATAAACATCGCTGAATATCTTTACTGGTAATGCTACGTTAAAAACCAACATATTTGCAGCTTTAACGAATTGTTCGTTGATGATTGCCCTTCGTTTTAGGTAATAGCCTATAATCATAACGAAGAATATTGGCAAAGCGCTACTTAAACTGAATAAAAAGTTGTCGATCACCGCTTATCTCCTCTTACTAGTCAATTGCTACAATTTTACTTTCTTCATCAAAAACTGCTTTGATCTCAAGAAACTCATCAATACCGTAGGTGCCGCCTTCTCTACCAATTCCCGATTGCTTGTAACCTCCAAAAGGCGCATCAATATCCCGTTTTCCGTCATTGATATAGACTGAACCCGTCTTCATGGCCATTGCGACTCTCTTCGCATCATCACCAGGTCCAAATACCGCACCTGAAAGGCCATAGACCGTATCATTTGATATTTCGATAGCCTCTTCAATGGAATCATATGGAATAACACAAATAACAGGACCAAAGATTTCCTCTTGTGCGATTCTCATATCATTTCTCACATCAGTGAACACACAAGGATTGACAAAATACCCTGTTTCTATTGCTCCGGGAACATCACCGACTATCAACCGTGCTCCCTCCTTGATTCCCAATTCAATATATCCTTTCACTTTCTCATATTGCTTCAAGCTGGCAAGAGGACCAATATGTGTGGTTTCAAGCTTCGGATCGCCCACAATGAATGTTTTGGCATGTTCAATGATCATCGCCTCAATTCTGGAGAGCTCCTCTCGAGGTACCAACATTCGTGTCAAAGCCGCACAGGTCTGTCCGGTGTTATCAAAACACGAACTGAGTCCAGTTTTGACAGCTTTTTCGTAGTCAGCACCTTTCAAAATCACATTGGCTGATTTTCCACCGAGCTCCAGTGCAATTTTCTTCACTCCATCAAGCGCAAGTTTTCCGACTTCTTTTCCACCTTTTGTAGATCCGGTAAATGAAATCATATCTACTTTCTCATGAAGTGCAAGTGCATTGCCCACCTCACCTGCTCGCCCTGTCACCAAATTGAAGACACCACCGGGCACACCGGCATATTCGAATGCCTTTGCTAGTACTCCAGAGGATAGAGGCGCTACTTGTGAAGGTTTTAAAACAACTGTATTTCCACAAAGGATTGCCGGGACGATTTTTTGCATGACTTGACCTAGCGGATAGTTCCACGGTGTCAAGCACCCCACCACTCCTATAGGTTCTTTGACGACCTTGGCATGTTTCAGCTCAGTCACAAACTCAAAGTTTCTGATCAAGCGGATATAATTTTCAAGCCTTCCTATTGGACCATTAACATGCGCCCTTTCCGCCCATTTGACCGGTGCTCCAAGTTCCTGTGTTTCAACATCGATTAGAACTTGCTTTTGAGACAACATGTACTCCAGTACCTTCTCCATATAGCCAATTCGCACTTCTACCGTCGTATTTGACCAATCGTGAAATGCTTGTGAAGCCGCCTTGACAGCAAGGTCCACATCTACGGCATTCCCTCTCGGAACCTTTCCAATTATCTCCCTGGTTGCTGGATTTTCAACTTCAATCCATTCTCCCGAGTCGGAAGGGATCCATTTTCCACCTACATAAAGTTTTTCAAAAGTCATACTTACACCTCCAGTGTCAAACAATTTACAGCCAAATCCACTTCAAACCCATTCTTCATATACAAAGAAAGAGCTTGTTCATTTTCGGCATTAACCACCAACATTGTATTTAAAAGTCCATTGTCTTGTCCTAATTCAATACCGGCTTTTAAAAGCTCCATTCCAAGACCCTTACCTTGATACTCAGACAATAATGCTATTGGAGCCACAAAACTGTAGTCACCGGATTCTTCTGACTCTTTGAGCATTCTAAGGATACCAACTGGATTTTCTCCATACCATAAAATCTGCATTCCCTCTTTTAAGAGACCACTGTCCTCATTCTGATCCGTGACCATTTTAATTGTAATTGGCGTCTGTGAACCGGACAAATTTTTAAATGCCTCATTCCTGACCATTGCATATGCGCCTTCATCCATATTTTTTCTGAGAGGTCTGAGGCGAAAACCATCTGGAAAATTGGCTTTCACCATAGGTTTGTCTTTTCGGACCATTACATAAGAGGTTCTCTGATTAGAAAATCCTAAGGTATGCAATATGTTTTGGACTAGATCTAAATTTTCCGGGATAAACATTTCAATTCGCTCTATGGGGAATCCCACTGACAATGCGGATTCCATAAGAGCTTTGTACGACTCAAGAGATGTCCGCTCGCAGTGAAAGATTCTTGTTCTGGCTTTTTTACCCGCCAAATAATACTCTCCGCACATCAACGATAGCACACCTGTGATTCTGTTCTCTTCAATGAGTAGTTCAGTAGGATTTTCTCCGCTGATTTTAAACTTTTCAATGTCTTCGTCATATAGAAACGACTCATCGTGTACATAACGATATTTATAGAGGTAAGCTTTGAACTCTTCCAATCGCCCTTCACTCAGTTTTTCCACTATCAAATTGAACCTCCTTTGAATCATAATCTCGTACGTCTTAAGTATATCATACCCCCAAAAAAAACTTCACTGTCAAGTGAAGTTGTTTTTAGATTTTAGTTCAGTGTGGCATCATCAGCTCCAATAGTGC
>JAWSUW010000032.1:0-9757 GCA_033549245.1 Bacillota bacterium
CCATAGATATATTCAAGCAACATAATTTTTATCATCATCACAGGATCTTTTGATCCTCTGCCGATATTACTATATTTTACTGACATTTTCTCAAACAAAAGCTCAAAATCTATCAATTGATCAATCTGTACTAAGAGGTGATCTTTTGGTAATAACTTACTATAAACTTCTTGAGTGAAAAAATCTAATTGTGAGCAGTTTCTCTTTAACATACTAAACTCCCATGGAAATGATTTTGTTACTTAATTATACCATTTATGGGATTTTTTGTATCAATTTAACATCAATCGTCACAATTGAATATATATTTTTTGAGCTGAATATTTATTCATACCATATCCTTTTTCGGAGCTTTCCCAGGTACGCCGAAGGCGGTTCAACTGCAACTTGGACCTCAGGTGTCAACCGCCACTCGCGTACCTGGTACGTAAACGGCAGCTAAAGCCTGAGGTTTCGTTTGTTTTACCGTATAAAAAAAACTATACGCATATTTCAAATTATGATAAACTTGAGTAAAGTATTCAATTCAGTACATAAACAGGAGGATAATCCAATGAAATTCAGTTCATTTAGTTACCAAAGACCAGATATGTCGACCTACACTATTGAATTCAATCGACTGATAGAGAACCTTAAAGCCGCAAAAGACGTGACGAGCCAAATCGAAGCCATAGGTGAGATCACAAAACTCAGAAACAAGTTCGATACGGCAGCGACACTTGTGCATGTCAGACATTCAATCAACACAGAAGACGCATTTTACGACGCTGAAAACGACTTCATAGACGAGACCACTCCAGCCTATACGGAGCTGGTGGACAAATACTATCGCGCACTTGGAGAATCCCCATTTAAAGAGGAACTCCGCAAAGTGTATGGCGATCACCTTTTCAACATCATCGAAGTGAATCTCAAAACATTCAAACCTGAAATCATGGAAGACCTGAAGCTCGAGAATGCACTTTCTTCCAAATATACCAAGCTCAGAACTTCTGCAAAAATCATGTTCGAAGGGGAGGAACGCAATCTCTCTCAAATGGTGCCATTTTATGAGTCGAAAGACCGCGAAGTGAGAAAAGCGGCCCAAATGGCAGCCACTAAATTCTTCGAGGAGAACGAGAAAGCATTTGATGACCTATACCATGAATTGGTACAGGTGCGCCACAGAATCGCAGAAAAACTAGGCTATGAGAACTTCATCGAAGTGGGTTACATGAGACTCACAAGAACCGATTATGATATGAATGACGTCGCAACCTATAGAAAGCAAGTGCTCAGAGATATCGTGCCTCTTGCAACCGAACTCAGAAAAAGACAACAGGAACGTCTCAAGCTCGACGAACTTAAATATTATGATGAACCACTTGCTTTCACAAGTGGCAACGCGACACCGAAGGGCGACAGCAAATGGATCCTTGAAAACGGCAAGACCATGTACGAGGAACTTTCAAAGGAATCCGGAGAATTCATCAATTTCATGATGGACGGCGAATTACTCGACCTAGTGGCCAAAAAAGGCAAAGCTGGTGGCGGATACTGTACATTTGTACCGGATTACAAATCACCGTTCATTTTCTCGAACTTCAACGGAACATCCGGCGACATAGACGTCCTCACACATGAGGCGGGCCACGCATTTCAGGTCTATCAAAGCAGAAACTATGAACTTCCTGAATACGTATGGCCAACACTTGAGGCGTGTGAAATCCATTCCATGAGCATGGAGTTCATCACTTGGCCGTGGATGGAGAAATTCTTCCTTGAAGATACAGACAAATACAAGTTCAATCATCTCAGTGAAGCGATTTTGTTCATTCCATACGGAGTGCTCGTGGATGAGTTCCAACATTTCGTCTATGCGAATCCGCATGTGACACCGGAAGAGAGAAGATCAAAATGGAGCGAGCTTGAAAAATTATACTTGCCACATAGAATGTATGAGGACAACGCATTTCTCGAAAGAGGCGGGTATTTCTTCAGGCAGGGTCATATATTCTCGGATCCTTTCTACTACATTGATTACACTCTGGCACAAGTATGTGCGTTCCAGTTTTTCGTCAAGACTAGAGAGGATAAAGAGAAAGCATGGACCGATTACCTCAACATTTGCAACAAAGGTGGAAGCATGCCATTTACTGAACTCGTGAAGGTCGCAAATCTCTTCAATCCGTTTGAGGAAGGTTCCATCAAAAGAGTCATTCCGGCACTTAAGGAGTATCTCGACGGTGTGGACGACAACAAATTATAAAAAAAATGAACAATACGTAAAATATTAGTTGAAAAAAGGTGGTTCTTCACATAAAATAAGAGGGGTGGATGAAATCTGCCCCAATTGAAGATAGGACCAGTTGATGATAATGCGAGATACCTTAAGAAGGTAGCCGAAGGAGCAATGTGAGTGTTAGCCGACACGAGCAGAAACTCTCAGGCACAAGTAGTGTTATCGGATGGGACTCTGGAGAGACCTTTAAATAGGCACCGAAGGCGGAAGTGCAGTTTGAAATTAAATTGCGAGTAACTCTCAGGTAAAGATACAGGGGTATACGGGGGGCACCTAGCATTGCTATGTCCACTTGTATACCTTTTTTGTTTACAAAGATGAGGTTAAAGCCGTGTAAAAAGGGCATAAAAGAAACGTATAGAATGAAGGAGGTCGTATTATGGATTCAGTTAAAAAAACGGCGCTTTACGACGCGCACGTAGCACTGGGTGGAAAAGTCATTGATTTCGCAGGATGGGCATTGCCTGTTCAATATGAGGGAATCCTTGAAGAGCATGCAGCTGTCAGAAATGCAGCAGGTATATTCGATGTGTCTCATATGGGTGAAGTAGAAGTTAAAGGCCCAGGCGCTTTTGATTTCGTACAGAATCTTGTGACCAACGATGTGTCGACTCTTGAGGACAACCAAATCCTATATGGCATGATGTGCTATGAAAATGGTGGCGTTGTGGACGATTTACTCGTTTACAAATTTGATCAGGAGTTCTTTTACCTGGTAATCAATGCCAGCAACGTAGACAAAGACTTTGCTTGGATGCAGGAACAATCAAAAGGTTTTGATGTAGAGCTTACCAACGTTTCTCCAGAAGTTTCAGAAGTTGCGATCCAAGGCCCAATCGCCGAGGAAATTCTTCAAAAGGTTGTCGATGTGGATTTATCAGAAATCAAATTCTTCTACTGCAACCGTAACGTGACTATCGAAGGTGCTAAGTGTCTTGTTTCCAGAACAGGCTACACAGGAGAAGACGGATTTGAGGTTTACACGGACAACGCAAGTATTGAAAAAGTATGGAACGCAATCATGGCAGCGGGTACACCTATGGGATTAAAACCAGCTGGGCTTGGCTGTAGAGATACTCTTCGTTTCGAAGCGGCGTTACCGCTTTATGGTAATGAAATCGACGCAGACATCACACCACTTGAAGCAGGCCTTGGTTTCTTCGTGAAACTCGGCAAAGAAAACTTCATAGGTAAAGATGCGCTTGTCGTTCAAAAGGCAAACGGACTTCCTAGAAAAACTGTAGGCTTCGAGATGGCAAAGGGTATTCCTAGACATGGCTATGAAGTTGTTTCAGGCGACGAGGTCATCGGCGTGGTTACAACTGGTTACTTATCACCAACACTTGGAAAAAATATCGGACTTGCTCTCATCGATTCAAAATATGGTGAAATGGGATCAGAAATCGGTATAAGAGTGCGTAAGAATGTTTACCCTGCAACAGTTGTCAGCAGAAGATTTTATCAGAAAAATTATAAAAAATAGGCAATAAGCAAAGTAATTTACGGTATACTGTTATCAAGGGATTAAATTCCTAAGAATAAAAAAAATAAGATGATGAGAATTTACAGGAGGTATGGCTATGAAAGTTGTTAACGGTTTGTATTATACGCAGGATCACGAGTGGGTAAAATTAGAAGGAAACGCTGCACTAGTCGGCATCACTGATTTTGCTGCACATGCACTTGGCTCAATCGTATTTGTGGAACTCCCGGAAGTAGACGCTGAAATTGAAGCGGAAGAAAACTTTGGAACAATCGAATCAGTAAAAGCGGCTTCTGACATGTTGATGCCAGTCACTGGAAAAGTAATTGAAGTGAACGAAGATCTTGAAAATGATCCATCACTCATCAACAGCGATCCATACGAGAACTGGATCTGTAAAATTGAAATCGCAAATAAAGCTGATCTTGATGAATTGATGAATGCTGAAGAGTACGAAGCATTCTGCAAAGAGGAGGCATAAATGAGGTTTCCTTACATCCCAAATACAAAACAGGATGAGGAAAAAATGTTGAAAGTGCTCGGACTAGATTCTGTGGACCGTCTTTTTGACGATATCCCAGAGTCAATCAAGTTGGGCAGACGTTTGAACCTTGATGTTCCTCGTTCTGAATCAGAAGTAAGCAAAATGGTCAAACATCTTGCGAACAAAAACCTAAGCACTGAGGAACTCGTTTGTTTTAGAGGCGCCGGTGCTTATGATCACGCGATTCCATCGGTGGTTCACCATTTGATTTCGCGTTCTGAATTTTATACAGCATACACGCCATATCAACCTGAAATCAGCCAAGGCACACTTCAGGCGATATTTGAATATCAAACCATGATCGCAAACATCACAGGCATGGACGTTGCAAACGCTTCCATGTACGATGGTGCATCTGCAACTGCAGAAGCTGCGATGCTTGCATCAGCCAACCAGAAAGGTGATACAATTCTGATTTCTGAAACAGTCAATCCTGAAATCAGAGATGTCGTTAAAACTTATATGCGTTTTTACAATGTCAAAGTGGTTGAAGTCCCTTCAAAAGACGGCTTGACTGATATTGAAGCACTCAGGGAACTCGCAAGCGCTGATACTGTAGGCGTGATCATGCAGACTCCAAACTTCTTCGGAAACATCGAAGATTGTACTGAAGCAGTTGAAATCACTCATGAGAACAAAGCGCTCTTCATCATGAATGTCGATCCTATCTCACTAGGTCTCTTAAAGACTCCTGGTGAATATGGTGCGGACATTGCTGTAGGCGAAGGTCAAGTTCTTGGCAACAGCCTCAACTTTGGTGGACCATATCTTGGTTTCATGGCATCGAGCACAAAGCAAATGCGTAAACTTCCAGGTCGTATCGTCGGTCAGACTGTCGATCTCGATGGCAAACGTGCATTTACTTTGACGCTTCAAGCTCGTGAACAACATATAAGACGTGAAAAAGCGACTTCCAACATCTGCTCCAACCAAGCGCTCAATGCACTCGCGGCGACCATTTACATGGGACTCCTCGGCAAAGAGGGCATGGCTGAAGTGGCTGAGCAATCAGCGACAAAAGCTTATTATGCAAAACAGGAATTGATCAAAACAGGAAAATTCAGATCTGTTTATGATGCACCTTTCTTCAGAGAGTTTGTACTTGAGACGGATATCGACATCGAAGACCTCAACAAGCAACTCGCTGACAAAGGTTTCCTAGGCGGCTATAACTTAGGTAAAGATTATCCATCAGATAAAAACCGTGTTCTTTTCTGCGTCACTGAAAAACGTACAAAAGATGAAATCGATTGTCTGGTAAAAGCAATGGAGGAAATCACATGGTAAAATACGATCAGCTTATTTTTGAAATTTCAAAAGAAGGCAGAAAAGGGTATGCATTCCCCGGTTGCAAAGTTGATAATGTGAATCTTGATGAAGTGATTCCATCGGCTTTAAGACGCGGTACAGAAATAATTCTTCCAGAAGTGAGTGAACCACAACTTGTGAGACACTACACTCAGGTCAGCATGAAGAACTTTGGTGTGGACACAGGATTCTATCCTCTCGGTTCATGTACTATGAAGTACAATCCAAAAATCAATGAGGACATGGCATCCCTTCCTAAATTCTCAGCTCTTCACCCTCATCAAGAGGAAAGAACTGTTCAGGGCGCTCTTGAACTCATGCACAATCTTTCAGGCATGCTCAGTGAAATCGGCGGTATGGATGCGTTTTCGCTTCAACCTGCAGCTGGAGCACAAGGTGAACTTGCCGGTCTTATGATCATCAAGGCTTACCACGAGAAGCGTGGCGATTTCAAACGTACCAAAATCATCGTTCCTGACTCTGCGCATGGTACCAACCCTGCCAGTGCTCACGTAGCAGGTTTTGACGTGGTTGAGATCAAATCCACAAGAGATGGCGCTATCGACATAGAGAACCTCAAAGCGGCATTAAGCGACGAAATCGCAGGACTTATGCTCACTAACCCGAGCACACTTGGTCTTTTCGAGAAAAACATCGTTGAAATCGCAAAATTGGTTCACGAAGCAGGCGGACAACTCTATTATGACGGAGCAAACCTCAATGCGATCATGGGACAAACACGTCCTGGCGACATGGGATTTGACGTAGTTCACTACAATCTCCACAAGACTTTCACAACTCCACACGGCGGTGGTGGACCTGGTTCAGGACCTGTCGGTGTCAAAAAACACCTCGAGCCATTCCTACCAAAACCTGTGGTCACAAAAGTGGGCGATGCCTTTACACTGGACAACAACCGTCCGGACAGTATCGGCAGACTCAAGAGCTTCAACGGCAACTTTGGCATCTTGGTGAGAGCATACACTTACATCCTCACAATGGGCGCTGAAGGCCTCACAAGAGTATCTGAGATGGCAGTTCTCAACGCGAACTACATCCAGGAAAAATTGAAAGCTCACTACACATTGCCAGTAGATACGATCTGCAAACATGAATTTGTACTCGCAGGTCTTAAAAATGAACTCAGCACATGCAGCACACTTGACGTTGCGAAGAGACTCCTGGATCATGGGTACCATCCTCCAACAATCTACTTCCCACTCATCGTGCCTAATGCAATCATGATTGAACCGACAGAGACAGAAAGCCTCGAGACTCTTGACGCTTTCATCGACGTCATGATTCAGATCAGCAAAGAAGCGGATGAAAATCCTGAACTTCTTAAAAATGCGCCAACAACTACTGTCATCCGTAGAGTGGATGAGGTAATGGCAGCGCGTTCACCAATCCTCAAATGGGAAAAACAATAATTAGGAGGCTGCGTTCATGCAAAAGAGAATCGTCGTTATAGGTGGCGGACCGGGAGGTTATGTTGCCGCGATCAGAGGCGCTCAACTTGGTGCTCAGGTCACGCTCATCGAACGCCATAAAATCGGAGGCACTTGCCTAAATTACGGGTGCATACCTACAAAGACGCTTTACAAAAATGCGGAGCTTCTCAACACATTAAAACACATTGATGATTTTGGAATCAGTGTGGGTGAAGTTTCAATTGATGTGGATAAAATCCAAAAGCGTAAGGACGAAGTCGTCACCCAGCTTGTCACAGGCATAGAACAGCTCATCAAAGTCAACGGCATCGACGTGATTCAGGGCTCGGCATCGTTCGTTTCAGAGGACACGCTCCTTGTGACCAAAGAAGACGGTGAAACATTCCACATCACTTGCGACGACATCATCGTCGCCTCAGGATCTAAACCGAGCATGTTACCTCTCGAAGGCGTGGATTTGCCTGGAGTGATCACAAGCAAGGAACTCCTGGAATTTGAATCGGTACCAAAGCGTTTGGTCATCATTGGTGGTGGCGTCATCGCTATGGAATTCGCCGGCATCTTCGCAGCCATGGGCAGTGAAGTTGACGTGGTCATCAGAAGTGACCGTTTCCTTAAGGAAGTGGATTCTGAAATCACGAAGCGATTTGCACCGTTTCTCAAGAAAAAGGGCATCAATCTTCATAAAAATGTCAGTTTCGTCCGAATTGAAAAGACTGAAGACGGGCTAGCTCTTGTAGGCGAGACCAAAAAAGGCGAAGTGAAATTCCCTGCGGACCAAATCTTGGTTTCCACAGGGCGTTCACCGGTACTCGAAGGTCTCAACCTCGAAGCGGCAGGCATTGAATATACCCGTAAAGGCATCACTGTTGATGACCATTACAAAACAACTGCTAAAAACATTTATGCAATCGGCGATGTCAACGGTAAGATCATGTTGGCCCATGCCGCATCACATCAGGGCATTGCCGCAGCTGAAGCCATTATGGGCATCGAGCACAAGGGCAACCACGAAGTGGTTCCGAACTGTATTTTTGTATTTCCGGAGATCTCTAGTGTGGGGCTTTCAGAAGATGAAGCTGCAGAAAAGGGCATCGAAATCAAAAAAAGCAAGTTTATGTTCGGTGCCAACGGCAAAGCACTCAGTATCGGAGAACCCGAAGGCTTTATCAAAGTCATTTCCGATATGGACGATGTGATCCTCGGAGTACACATTATGGGTCCGCACGCATCGGATTTGATTCATGAAGGTGCGCTTGCTATCACAAGTGGCCTAAAAGTGGATGATATCGCAAACACGATCCACGCCCATCCGACACTCGGAGAGGCTTTTGCTGAAGCGACAATGGGACTGAAAGGTGAAGCCATTCACATGGCACCGATTAAAACGAAATAGTAGAAGATCAAGGAGAGCGTGATATGAATTTAGAGTTGATTAAAAAGAACGATCCTGAACTTTATGAAACGATGGAACTTGAACTTAAGCGTCAATCCAGCAACATTGAATTGATTGCTTCTGAAAACTTTACAAGCCCTACTGTAATGGAAGCTATGGGTTCACACCTCACCAACAAGTACGCTGAAGGGTATCCTGGCAAACGTTACTATGGTGGATGTGAGTTCGTGGATATGAGCGAAGACCTCGCAAGAGATCGTATGAAGGCACTTTTCGGTGCGGATCACGCCAACGTTCAACCTCATTCAGGCTCACAAGCCAACATGGGCGTTTACATGGCAGTTCTTGAACCAGGTGCTAAAATTCTCGGAATGAAGCTTTCTGACGGTGGTCACTTGACTCATGGTAGCCCGGTAAACTTCTCAGGCAAGCTTTACAACTTCATTTCTTACGGAGTGGATGAAAACGGATTCATCGATTACGATGCGCTCAGAGCTCAAGCAATCGCTGAAAAACCTGAAATGATCGTTTCAGGCGCAAGCGCTTATTCAAGAACCATCGACTTCCCTAAAATCAGAGAAATCTGTGACGAAGTCGGCGCACTCATGATGGTGGACATGGCACACATCGCTGGCCTGATCGCTGCTGGCGTGCATCCAAGTCCAGTTCCATATGCTGATTTTGTAACAACTACAACTCATAAGACCCTTAGAGGCCCAAGAGGCGGCGCGATCCTTTGCAAGGAAGAATATGCAAAAGCAATCGACAAAGCCATTTTCCCTGGCATCCAAGGTGGCCCACTCATGCACATCATCGCTGCCAAAGCGGTATGTTTCAAAGAAGCCATGTCAGAAGAGTTTAAAACTTACCAAAAGAATGTGGTCAAAAATGCTTCAGTTCTTGCAGATGCACTTACCGCAAAGGGATTCAAAATTGTTTCAGGAGGCACTGACAACCACTTGATGCTTGTCGACCTCAGAAACAAGGACATCACTGGTAAAGCCGCAGAAAAATTGCTCGACGAAGTGGGCATCACCACAAACAAAAATACAGTACCAAACGAAACTGCCAGTCCATTCGTGACAAGTGGCATCCGTATCGGTACTCCAGCCAGCACCACTCGTGGTTTCGGCGAAGCTGAGATGATTGAGATCGCTGATATTATTAGCTGGGTAATTGATAACAGAGATGCTGACCTCGAGCCTGCAAGGGTTAGAGTTAAGGCGTTATGTGACAGATTCCCACTTTATAAGTAGTCGTGCCTACGGCGGTCAGGTCTCTGTAGTCTGTTTTG
>JAWSUW010000032.1:9767-24022 GCA_033549245.1 Bacillota bacterium
GCAAAAACAGACTGCGCACTTTTACGCGCTCTACGTCGCTAAAAGCACGCAGTCTGTTTTTGCCACTCGTTCGAGTGAGCAAGTCTGTTTTTGACGCTTTTTCAAAGCGCGTCAAGTAGTTAGGAAGAGATTAAAGTCAAAAGATTAAGATCAAGAGATCAAAGTCAAAAGATCAAGGTCGTGTTCCAACTGCGTTGGGAAAGATTAAAGTCAAGTGCAGGAGCAAAATCAATACCAAGACCAAGACTAATTTCCAACGTTACAAAAAGAATAATGAGCCAAGTCATTTTACTGACTTGGCTCATGTTTTTTGTGATCAACTTTGTTGTTAACACGTTGGTTTGACCTTGTGACCTTGACCTTGACCTTGCGCTCTTGACCTTGACCTTCCCAACTACTTGGCGTCAGCCAAATACTACTTGCCCACTCGAAAGAGTGGCAAAAAACAGACTGCGCATTTCTACGCGCTCAACGAGCGCTAAAATCACGCAAAACCACCGTGACGCCCGCCTCCGGCAGCGTCACTCAAACTTATCAAAATAAATCCGCTCAGCAGGCATTCCTTTTTCAATCAACAGCGGCGTCACCGAGTCGATCATGACAGGACTACCACAGAGGTAAGCCTCTTTGTCTTCGGCGTTTTCGAGGAATTTTTTAAGCATGTCTGTGACGCGGCCTTGTTCGCCGTCCCAATTGCAGCTTTCAGTAGGTTTGGAGAGACAAGTGATGACTCTGAGATTTGGCATGTCCTTCTGCAGTGCTTCAAGGGTTTCCATTTCAAAGAGGTCTTCACGGGTTCTCGCGCCGAAATAGAAAGTGACTTTTCGATCAATTTTCTTGGAATGCATGTACTTAAGGATCGACATGATTGGTGCCATACCGGTACCGATGGCCACCATGACCATTTCGCGATCACCCTCTTGATAGTAGAAGTCCCCATATGGGCCGACTACTGTGATCTTTTGTCCTTCTTTCAAATAGTTGTGCACGTAGGTTGTGGCCACACCATCTTTGACATAGCCGATATAGAGTTCAACGGCTTTTTCATCAAGAGGGGATGAGGCGATGGAATAGGCACGATAGACTTCCTCGTCGTTGCCCTTGTATTTTGGGGCAAGGAGCTGGATGTACTGTCCGGCTTTGAAATCAATGACTTCGTCCTCAGGAAGTGAAAGTCTGAGGTGCTTGATGGCTGGTGTGACATCTTTGAGGAATTCCACGTGGTAGTCAAATTGCTGAACCGAGAGGAGTTCCTCGGGAATCTGGATTTGTATATCCTCTCTGACCTTGAGTTGGCAGGAGAGGCGTACCCCTTCGGCTTTTTCCTCGGGAGTCACATACCCCATTTCGGTAGGTAAGAATTGCCCGCCACCTTCGATGACAGTCACCTTGCAATACCCGCAACTGCCCTTGCCGCCGCAGGCTGAAGGAATAAAAACCTTTTGTTCCATCAAGGCGGAAAGGAGCGTGTCGCCACCATCCACAATGAGTTCCTTGTCTTTGTTGATTGTAATTTTCTTTTCGCCGTAATTGGCGATGGTCTTGTTGGCAATCGATAAAAGCAATGCGAGAAGACCTGTAATGCTACTTATGGCTAAGACTGTTATTCCAATCGTCTGCATATAATCCTCCTATTGAATTTGCACGATGCCTGAAAATCCTAAAAAAGCGAGTGCCATGATGCCTGTTATAATCAGTGTGATGCCAGGTCCTTCCAGACCTTTTGGAATTTTTGCGCCTTTCAATCTATTTCTGATGCCCGCCATCGCAACGATAGCAAGAGTCCAACCGAGTCCGGAACCAACGCCGAATGCGAAGGATTGAATCAAATTGTAATCACGGATGATCATAAAGAGCGAAACCCCTAGGATTGCACAGTTTACAGTGATCAGTGGTAAAAAAATACCGAGTGAATAGTAAAGCGTCTCGAAATATCTTTCAATAATCATCTCAACAAGCTGCACGAACGCGGCGATGACGACGATAAAAATAATGAATCTGAGATATTCAAGTCCCAGTGGAACCAATATATTATGATAGATGAAATAATTCAGTACGTTTGTGGCGGCAAGCACAAAAGTCACTGCCTGACCTAGACTGAGCGAAGTCCTAATTTCACCGGATACTGCAATAAATGAACACATGCCTAAGAAGTTCGCTAAGATCATGTTGTTTGTAAAAATAGATGCGAAAAATATAATCCATGGACTGATTTCAATCATGATTTAACACCTGCCTTTTCTGTATCTTCATGTGGAAATAGACCGTAAGTAGCCCAGATGACGATGCCAAGCATGAAGAAAGCACCTGGAGGCATAATCATAAGTGTCCATTTTACCCAGCCCTCGCCAAGAATTTGGATGCCAAACAATGAACCGAATCCCAATAATTCTCTGAAAAAAGCAATAAATAGAAGAACCGCTGTATATCCTACGCCCATTATAAAACCATCAAAAAATGAAATCAAAGGTTTGTTTTTTTGAGCAAAAGCCTCAGCCCGACCCATGATAATACAGTTGGTGATGATGAGTCCCACGTAAGGTCCGAGTGCTTTGGACATGGAAGGCATATACGCTTTAAGAAATAGATCAAGTATGATGACATATGCGGAAATTATAAGCGTTTGCACCATCATACGAATGTGTTTGGGAGTCTTTGTTCTTAGTAGAGATACCGTGAAACTTGAAAATGCGGTGACGAAGATCAGTCCAATACCCATTACAAGTGAGTTGAGCAAGAGGTTTGTCACTGCAAGAGAAGAACAGATGCCGAGTATTTGTCTAAAAACAGGATTATCCTTGTAGATTCCTGCTTTGAAGACCCTAATGATTTCATTCATACAGATTTTCCTCCTCCGCAAAAATTTTGATGTTCGTCATAAAATTATTGACGATTGCACTTACTGAGTTTGAAGTCAAAGTCGCACCAGTTATGGCGTCAACATTGCCACCGGATGCTGGTCTATAAACCACAGGAGGATTGCCGGATGCATCTAGTTTCCTGAACTGCTCTTTGAATGCCTCTTCATCAATTCTGCCCCCAAGTCCCGGTGTTTCAGAATGGGCAACAAAATCTATACCGAGTAATGTTTCAAAATCAGGAGAAAGTGCGATGTAACCTGAAATGCTTCCCCAAAGTCCGTTACCTGAAAGTGGAAATGCATAGCCATCGACAGTGCCATTATTCTCATAAACATAATAAGTCATTTCTTCAGCGTTCACTACTTCCAGTTGTTCGTTGAAAAGTTTGTTGACACTCGATTGATCATCCTCAAAAGGGATATCGAAAACATAAAGAATTGATTTTTGAAGTCGTAATTCTTCTTGCGCCTCAATGATTTCAATAGTGCTTTCATTAATAAATGCAAGTATGAAGGTATATGCGGCCGTCAGAAGAATCATAAACAAAACGGGGTAGAGCACCTGCTTTTTCTTAGCCATGGCTTACCTCCTTTTCAAGTTCAAGCTTCTCTTTCTTCGCTTTCTTGGATTTTTTTATCTCTTTGACCGCTTCATCGATAATCGGAGCAAATGTGTTCCCGATCAATATCGCAAACATGATACCGCCGGCAAAGAGCGCGAATCCACGAATAATGACCGTGATGATTCCGATTAGGACGCCATAAACAATACGGCCTTCCTTGGTCTTAGGCGACGAAATCGGGTCGGTTGCCATGAATACAGCCCCGAACAATATACCGCCTGTAAATAGACCGTAAATCGGATTCGGAATCTGCTCAAATCCGAGTGCGTACAAGACGCCACTCATTAGAAGAAAACCGCCGACCACACTGAACATTGTTTCTTTTGATGCGGTTTTGGTATAGATCAAATAGAGGGCCGCCAGCAAAATCAGTATGGCACTGGTCTCACCAATAGAGCCTGCGATGTTGCCGAGTACTATCTTTGACCATTCGAATGTTTCACCAGATGCCCTATAGATAAGCATCGGCGTCGACTGCGTCACCGCATCGATGGGTGTTCCCAGATATTTCGTAAAGCCACCCAGAACGCCATCCACAGGCTGAGTCCATTCGACAGTCAGAAACTTTGGAAAATTGACATAAATAAAAGCGCGTCCGACTAGGGCCGGGTTGAACGGATTCTTACCGAATCCCCCGAAGACCATTTTGCCGAACAAGACGCCAAAGATAATGCCGATGATCGCAATCCAATAAGGCGTTGATGGTGGGAGTGTCAAAGTGAAAAGCACACTGGTGACCCAAACTGCCTCGGTTATTTTCTTAGTGGTACGTCTTACAAAGACCCACTCGGTCAAACTACCGAAGAAAGATGTGACTGCAAGTAGTGCCAGAACACGCCAACCGAAAAAGTAAATGCTTGCGATAATGATGGGAATGAGCGAATATATGACTTTACGCATCATTGCTTGCTTCATAAATTGTATATTCTTGAATGATAGTTTCAAAAGCGTCCCCTCCTGTATAAATAATTTCAATCTCTTTCAGCTTTCCTTACTATATATATCCAAAATTTATTATAACATATCAAGATTTTTTAATATAAGTTTCACCGAAAATAAATGAGGTATACGTATATAATAGCGAAGGTCGAAACATAACGGCTTTGACATCAAAATTTGAAAGGAGAATCAACATGAAAAAAGTTCTATCACTTGTTTTAGTGGCCGTCATGATCATGACATTGTCATCATCAGCAATTTTCGCGGCACCTAATAACAACCCTAATGCAGCATTTAACAGAGAAAAATCAGCCTTTGAAAACAAGGTGAAGAATAAGACAATGAACGAAGGCGAACTGGAAGCATTGAGAGAGCAGTTGAGATTCGTAATGTTAAGTGGCGAAGGTGTACCATATGGATTAGCAAAAAGAACCGATCTACCTCCAGGTTTCCTTAAAATTTTTGGTAGAACTGGTTTATTACCACACGGAATCGGCAAAAGATTAATGGAAGATTATCCAATGCCAGGTCAAAAAACCGATCTTGAAGTATTGAGAGCATTGATTGAAACTGCAAACAGCAAAGCAACAGTAGCTTTATCAAAAGATTACGAAGGTGGTTTAACAACTATCAAAGACTTCAAAGATGCTATTCAAGAAGCCAAAGATTTTGTTGGATACTATGACGAAACACATAAAGCACAAATTAAGAATGAAATTGATGATTTGAAAGATGCTATGAAAAAGTTTGATGATCTTAAATACTTGGAACTTAATGATACTGAACTTATAGCTATAGAGACCAGATTGAAAGTTTACCAAGTAAAATATGAAGATTATCTTAGCCCTACAAAGAAGGTGGAATTGCAGAACCTCATTAATTTTATTAATACATTTACGAGAACAGATAATAGAGTAAAACTTACAAAAGGCGAATATGACAGTATTTTAATGCAAGAAAAAGCATTTAAAGATCCATTGGTATCACTTTACATGAAATTAGATGAAGCAAAAATTATGCTTTATGTTGACATTGAAGCTCCAAATAAAACTTACAAAGTTGTAATTGGAACAGAACCTGGTGAGTATTTAAGTGCTGGTGTTGTTGGTTTGCATAATACCATAGTATTGGCAGAAAGCTTTGTTGACAATTATACTAATGAAAGCCTTAATGATATTAATGATGAAATCAAAGCTCTTGATGATGCAATTGATGCATTCAAAGACAGCGAAGTTCTTGGAACAACTCAAAAATCAACTCTAAAGATGATTTCTGATCAACTTAAAGATTATTATGATGTTGAAGAAACTGTGGCACTTGATGATTTGATTGATGATATTGCACCGTTCTTAGCTGTTGAAAGCACTTTGACAGTAGGAATTTACAATGATTTTATGGATCGTTCAGAAGAATATATTGATGATCTTTATGCTTATATGATTGAAGAGATAAAAGCATTGATTAAAGCATCAGAAAAATTACTGGATGATAATGCTCCAAGAGATTTAGCTGAAGAAGAAGCACTTTATGCAAAAGTTGTAGAAGTTGAAACATACCTTTTAACAGCTGTTAAATACGATAACTTAGTGACATACTATTCACAGTTGAACGTATTGTACCAAGCTTTACAAGCGAAACTTTAAGAACAACTAAGTAAAACTTAGACATATAAAACCCATCCTATCGGCCCAAATGCGCTTGATTACGCATTTGGGCCCTTTTTTTCACCCAAAATTATGACTGAGGACGTATAAGATACTGATACGCCAAGTAACCCGCGAAAGGAGGACATCATGAAGAAATTGCTGTCGCTGGCACTTGTGTTAGTCACTATCACGTCACTTTTTTCCACACCGCTGTTCGCAGGGGAGACTTCAAAACAGTCATTTGAATCTGAAGAAAATATTATGAATTCATCCGAAATTATGAGCGAACTGATCAACAAAGGTAAAAAATTAATTAAAGAAGCAGATGAAAAAGACTATGCGGAGGGTGAATCAGCCCTTTCACATTTGAAGACCTCGATTGAATATTCGGAATCAACACGCTACGAACCGCATCGTACAATTAGCAATATAGTAGTACTGAAGCGCGCCATTGCAAATTTAAACAGTCGCAAATATATGCCCGAAGAGGCACTGGTGCCACTTAAAGTCGTTGAAGAGAAACTGAATGAATACAAAACAAAATATTATGACTTACTAAGTGAAACGAAGAAAAATGAACTCGATGAACTGATCGAATTGATCAAGACATATACCGATGAAGAATCAGATGCCAAGCCTACCAAAGGTGTATTTGATGGCATCATGAAAAGAGAAAAACCATTTGATGACCCTATTGTCGTATTGACGGTAGTGCTCAACAGTGCAAGAATTCTGCTCTTCAAAGATCCCAATGATCCAAGCAACGGCTACTATTATGACCGTGGAGATGAAATCGAAGACTACATCAAAGATTTGACTCTATGCCTGCATAAGCCCAAGCCATTTACCGTGGAAGCATTTCACGAAATCTAACTTACCCTCATAGCCATGGTTCAGTTCCCACTGAGCCTGGCTTTTTTTCGTCCCTTTACAATCCCGCTTGCCATGATATAATAAAAACTGAGGAATATTGAAGGGAGTATACAGAGATGAATATAGCAGTAATTGGCGCAGGTGCCGGTGGAACCAAATTGATCAATTTGTTCCATGAATACCAAGGGTTGAACGTTGTCAGTGTTGTAGACAAAAACATGCAGTCCCCGGGGATTCTCAGAGCAAAAGAACTTGGAATCCATGTGACCACAGAGATCAGCGACATCAGTCCAAAAGCAGAGACTATAATCGAAGCCACAGGCAGTCATAAAGTTCTAGAAATGATCAAAGACCATTTCGGCGAGTCAAAGAGAATTATTGAATCCGACGTCGCACAATTGATGATGGGTATCGTGGACAAACAGATTGATACAGCTGACAGATTGAATTTTCAACTCGAAGAAATCACCAAAACCAGCGATAGATTGCATCTGGAAATGAACAGAATCGTTGAAGTGACAAGCGAGCTGAACAAAATCAACGAAACCTTGGTGAACTCATCCAATGAATCCAAAAAGTTCATCGAGAAAACAGATGAAATGATCCGTGCGGTCAACAAAATCACTCAACAAATCAAAATTTTAGGCCTCAACGCCAACATAGAAGCAGCGCGTGCAGGTGAGCATGGAAGAGGTTTCTCGGTTGTCGCCAACGAAGTTCAAAAGATGTCCAGCAACACCAGCGAATTTGCAGGACAGATTTCAGATCTTCTGAGTGCGCTCAGCCTTGAAAATGAAAACATCGCCAAAGAAGTGATGCGTCTCAATGACATTTCCACTTCACAACACGAAATTACCCACAAGGCAAAAGGCATCGTAGACGAACTAAAAAATCTTTAAAATTGTAAATTCGATTGGGGACAGGTCCAAATCGGTACCTAGCGCTGCTAGGTACCAGTTTGGACCTGTCCCCAATCAAATTCTCCACCAAAATGAGGTGACAATATGCAATACAGAAAAGTTGATAAATCTGGAGACGTGATCTCTATACTTGGATATGGAGGCATGCGCTTTCCGACCAAGGGCGGATTGATTGATGAGGAAAAAGCCCGCACCCAACTTCGACATGCCATCGACCAAGGTGTCAATTACATCGATACCGCTTACTTCTATCACGGTGGGCAGAGCGAGACCTTTATCGGTAAAGCATTAAAAGGCGGTTATAGGGAAAAAGTCCATATTGCTACAAAGATGCCACCATGGCTCGTGAATTCCACCTTAGACATGGACCGAATCATAGAAACACAACTTAAAAGACTTCAGGTGGAAACCATTGACTATTATCTGCTCCATGCCCTCAACAGAGAGAACTGGGAGAAGTTTTTATCACTGGATATTTTGAACTATCTGACAGCACTAAAAGCTTCTGGAAAAATTAGAAATGTCGGGTTTTCATTCCATGGCGACCGTGAGAACTTCGTTGAAGTCATCGATGCATACGACTGGGACTTCTGCCAAATACAGTACAACATTCTAGATGAAAACACACAAGCAGGAAGATTTGGTCTTGAATATGCAGCCGAAAAAGGCATTGCTGTTTTCATAATGGAGCCTCTTCGTGGCGGCACCTTGGCTCAGAAATTACCAAACCAGGTCAAGACATTATACGATAATTTCCATATCAAACGGAGTCCGGCAGAATGGGCACTCAAATGGATCTGGAACCAACCAGGAGTGACCATGGTCTTATCGGGAATGACCGAAGACCAACATATTGAAGACAACATCGCCTACGCGAAAGACATGCTTCCCAACCAATTTTCAGATGACGAAAATGACTTGATCCAGGAAGCCAAAAACATATACTTAAACCTCCAACGTGTCCCTTGCACAGGCTGCCAATATTGCATGCCTTGTCCTTTTGGCGTTGATATTCCACGTTGTTTCGACCTGTACAATTCAAAATACTTGTTGAACCAAAAGACAGGCACCTTCTACTGGATGCAGCTCGGCGGAATGAATGGCAAACCCAGCCACGCCTCCCTTTGCACAAAATGTGGAGCATGCTTGGAACACTGCCCTCAATCTATCGATATCCCATCACGACTTGTAGAAGTCACCGATGACATGGAGAACTTTCTTATGAAACCCACTATGAAAATTGGAAATAAAGTAGTAAAATTCTACAACAAATTGAAGGCGCTCAAGTGAGCGCCGTCTGTTTTTGGCTGACGCCAAGTGGTTAGTGGTTAGGAAATGATAAAGATCAATTATCTCTATTCTCCTCCCAACTACTTGGCACTCCACGAGTGACAAAACTATTGCGATCGAATAATCGCAAAACCAACGCGCTTTGAGCGCCAATAAAAAAAGCTAAGTCAATTTACTCGACTTAGCTAATATATCTTTTGATCTTTGTCTCTTCCCAACTGCTTGGAGCTCAATAGAGCGACAAAAACTAACTTGGCGTCAGCCAAAAACTACCGCGCTCGCAAGAGCGCCTGCACTTGACCTTAATCTCTTCCCAACCACTAACTACTTGGCGTAGCCAAAAACTACTGCGCTCACCGAGCGCAAAACCACTGGCACGAGTGCTTCACCCGCCAGCAGACAAGAACGCCATTCGATACTTATAAACTTGCCGTTCAACGTCATCCGCCGTGCCACTAAACACAATCTCCGTCCGAGGAAGAGCAATTGTTCCGTGAACCTTATCCTCCTGTGGCCTAAGCTGGATGTGAATCCCTTCGCCATAATATTCATCTCCGTCATGATGATCAGCAATGCCAGCGAAATAATCACGCAGGTATTTGATGAGGATGCCACTGTTGATAGTCTTTACTTGTTCCATAGCAAATGATCCTGTTTGTATTTCATGGTATATTGTTTAGGCGTTAGTCCAAAGTGGCTCTTGAAGAGCTTGATGAAATAGGAGATGCTCTCGAAGCCGAGATCGTAACTGACCTCGGAAACGTTCTTGTGAAGCAGCAATTCCTTTGCCTTGTTGATTTTAAGTAAATTATGATAGGCCTTAGGCGTCATTCCAGTCGCTCTTTTGAACAGTGGAATCAGATTTGAGGGGGACATATTGAGTGCATAGGCGATTTCGTTGACCGTCATATCCGGATCGGACAGATTGTCTTTGAGACACTGGATCGCATAGGCAACAGGTTCCTCTTTCTTTCTCGCGTGAAGCGGCATCTTGTAGTTCTTGATCAGCGTGTAGACCATTTCCTGTGAGACCAGGTCAATAAGGAATTCCTTGTTGGGATCGTCGCTCATGCTGTAGGCATTGATTCGGTCGATTTGGGATTTGATTCCTGGCATCAATAGATTTCGGATGACGGGTTTGTCCGCAGCGGACACTTCGTATTCAAACTGGTGCTCGATTCTTTTGATCATATCGTCTAGGAGTTTGTCGTTGATTTCATAGACAATTGCCTTTGTTTCCACCTTCATTTCCATTTTGACGCTGGAGTTCGGTGGCAGAATGATAAAATCTGATGTTGTATAGGTAAATTCACTACCGTCGTTGATCCTAACGTGCTTAGACCCTTCAGCAATAGTGCACAGGCGGGTGTATTGATAGGACTTGTAAGTGGCTTTGTAATCTTTCGCAAGATCGTAATACAGAATTTTGATGTAATCTGTTTCCAGTCCGTCAGTTTTCTCGAAATAGCGATCAAAAGATTGAATCATTCGTCCAGTCCTCCTATTGACATTGAAATCAGTAAAAATTTCAAGATTATAAACATAGTATCATGATTGACAAATTTTATCAATCTGCTAAGAAACCATAAATATGAGTTATTTTTTCTGAATTATCAGATAGTTTTGTACCCGAAGTTATAATATAATTAAATTATGTTAACAACTAAAACTTTGGGGGTACTGAAATGAGCAAGAAAATATTTATCTTAGTCGCAATTTTACTAGTAATCTCAGCATGGACCTATACAAAACTCAATGCAGAACCGGAATCCATCATTTTGTCCACGACCACAAGTACACAGGATAGTGGTCTACTCGATTTTATTTTACCGGAATTTACAGAAAAAACCGGTATAGAAGTTAAAGTTGTTGCAGTTGGTACTGGAAAGGCATTACAGATGGGTCGTGATGGAGAAGCCGATGTGCTGCTCGTTCATGCGAAATCCAGTGAAATAGAATTTGTTGATGAAGGACATGGTGCGGAAAGATTCGATGTGATGTATAATGATTTTATACTCGTCGGTCCTGAACCACTTCAGTACGACAGCATAGGAGACACACTAAAAAGCATAATGGACAATGAACTGGTCTTCGTATCCAGAGGAGACGATTCGGGAACACATAAAAAAGAACTCAGCATTTGGGCAACAGAGGGCATCACTCCTGAAGGCGATTGGTACAAATCAGCTGGAAAAGGCATGGGCGATGTTCTTCAAATGGCCAATGAATTCGAGGGATACACTTTGACAGATAGAGCCACTTATCTTTCCATGAAGGACAGCTTGGAACTCGAAATCGTATTTGAGGCGGATGCACTTTTGCTCAACGAGTACGGAGTCATCGCAGTGAATCCACAGAAAAATGAGACCATCAACAATGATGGAGCAGAAGAATTTATAAAGTGGATCTTATCCACAGAGACCCAAGAAAAAATCGGAGAATTTGGAAAGGAACTCTACGGTCAGCCGTTGTTCTTCCCAAATGCAAAATAGTTAAGGAGCAATTTGATGGATCTATTGAAAGAAGGACTCAAAGAAGCACTGCTATTATTGATCAGATTTGACAAAGAAGTGTATTCGATTATTGGCCTATCAATAGGGCTATCCTTTACTTCCACCATATTTTCAGCAATCATAGGCATTCCCCTGGGTTTATACCTGGGGGTCAAGCCTTTCAAATTAAAAAAGGCATTCACCAGAACCATTTACACGATGATGAGTTTACCACCGGTTGTCATTGGCCTCCTCGTAGCCATTTTTCTCTCAAGAAGCGGACCGCTGGGAACCCTTGGACTTTTGTTCACACCCACAGCAATGGTCATAGCTCAAATGATTTTGATCACACCGATCATTTTGGGAATAACCTACAACGATGCGAAACAGCACGGTCCGGCCATCAGCCAGATCGGGATCACACTTGGGGCAAGCAAATATCAAACGCTCAAACTGCTCATCACAGAAATGCGCATCACACTCCTCATAGCACTCGTCACCGGTTTTGGCAGAGCCATTTCGGAAGTCGGAGCGGTCATGATCGTAGGAGGCAACATCAAAGGACACACCAGAGTCATGACCACATACATCGCAATGAACAACTCCATGGGCAATTACGCCATGGCAATCTCCATGGGCATCGTACTCCTACTGATTTCGTTTATCGTCAACACTGTACTTTACAGATACGTAGCGGGGGAATGAAATGGACATTAACATCACAAACCTAGTAAAAAAATACCACGACAAAGCCGTTGTGGATATTGACCATACACAGTTTAGTAGTGGCACCATCTACGGCATCACTGGTGACAACGGAGCAGGCAAAACCACACTCCTAAAAATCATCGCAGGACTGGAACGCTACGACGCAGGTGAAATCCTATACAGCGGTGCGCCGCTGGAGCAGGGGATGATGAAAAAAATCACCTATCTCAGCCAGACGCCATACCTCATGAGAACCAGCGTCTATGAAAACATCGTCTATCCACTTAAAATCAGAAATGTGGAACCACACATCATCGAAACAAAGGCAAGAGACATCATGGACGAGCTGCAGATTACAGAACTGAATAACCAGCTTGCCACACAACTCTCAGGTGGGGAATCCCAAAAGGTCGCCCTCGCCAGAGCACTCGTATTCGACCCGGAAGTCCTGCTTCTGGACGAACCCACAGCGAGCATCGATCCAGCCACTATCGAAATGATCGAAGAAGCAATCACCAAACGCAACAAACTACAGAAAATGACAGTCATCATGATTTCGCACAACATGGATCAAGTGAAGCGCATGTGCCACGAAATCGTCTATATGAAGAAAGGCAAAAAAATCAGCATAAAGGAGTGACGCAAATGTATACAGTAGGCATTATCACAGCAAGCGACAAAGGTTCAAAAGGCGAACGTGAAGACCTCAGCGGCAAAGTGATCGAGGAAATGGTCACAGAAGCCGGTTACGAAGTCGTGCACTATGTCATGGTCCCCGATGAAATCGACGCATTATATGAAGCAATGTGCCATATGGCAGACACCCTGAAACTCAACTTGATCCTGACCACAGGTGGCACAGGATTCAGCACAAGAGATGTTACACCAGAAGCCACAATGAAAGCGATAGAACGCGAAACCCCTGGAATTTCAGAGGGCATTCGCTACAATAGTCTGAAAATCACACCGAAAGGCATGCTCTCCAGAGGCAGATCCGGCATAAGGGGCAAATCCCTCATCATCAACATGCCAGGCAGTCCGAAAGCCGTCAGGGAATCACTGGAATACATCCTAAAGCCTATCCATCACGGCATCCAAATACTTGTAGGCGATGATTCCGAATGCGCGACACCAGAAAAACCAGCGACACAAAAATAAAACATCAGTAGAAAGGATCCCTATCGTGAATATTTTCAATGTGAAATCACTCCATGATGCAAAATCCATAATACTATCAGAAAAAAACACGATCACTCTACAGACAGAAAGTGTCCATCTCCTCGAAAGTCACGGCAGGATCGCCGCAGAAACATTATATTCACCAGTTGACGTGCCCGCATTCAACCGCTCCACAGTTGACGGTTACGCAGTCAAAACGCCAGAGGTCATGGGCGCATCCGAAAGAATTCCTTCCATTCTGACCCTAAACAAAGAAGTCATGATGGGAGAGAGCGCAAGCACACCACTTCAAACAGGCGAAGCCATCTATGTTCCCACCGGAGGCATGCTGCCGGAAGGTGCCGATGGCATGGTCATGATCGAACACACAGAAGTGCTAGACGAACAAACCCTACTCATCAAAAAACCGGTCGCTTACGGTGAAAACATAACCTACAGAGGCGATGACCTGAAAGAAAACGACGCCATTTTAAAGACAGGCGAAAAAATATCAGCTTACGACATGGGCGTCCTCGCGGGCGTCGGCATCGGCTGGATCAAAGTCTTTGAGAAAATCAAAGTCGCCATCCTCTCCACAGGAGATGAAATCATCGACTACGACCAAGAGCCAAAATCGGGACAAATTAGAGACATCAACGGCTACACACTCTCGGGCGAAAGCATCGCCTGTGGTGGCCAGGTCGTTTACAAAGCCCTCATCAAAGACGATTTCGAAGCACTCAGAG
>JAWSUW010000033.1:0-23890 GCA_033549245.1 Bacillota bacterium
GGAACCGGTGCATCCGTTGGAATCGCATGGCTTATGGGAGCAACCAGCACTCAAATCGAAGGCGTCATACAAAACATGATCGCCAATACTGCCGGTATGGTCTGTGATGGTGCCAAAGAAGGCTGTTCACTCAAACTCGCCACATCGGCTTCAGCAGCTATCCAGTCTGCAATTCTTGCAGTAAACGATGTCATCGTAATTCCAGGAAGCGGAATAGTGGGGAGAGGAGCCGATGAAACAATCAAGAACCTTGGGATTCTCTCAAGCGAAGCACTCATGAATGTCGATCAGGTCATTATCAAAATCATGAACTCTTATACAAGTTAGATTTTATCCAGTAACGATGGATTTGGACGTTTGTCTACAGTCAAAAAGGAGGCTGTATCTTAGTGATATGCCTCCTTCATTATTTCTATATTTTAAGGTCTATTTCGTGGACTGTACCAGCCAATCCATTTTCTCTGAGATATGTTCCTGTCTCTCTTATCTTGGCCAAAAGTTCTGAGCCTTCTTTGATTTGATATTGTGATGAGACATGGCCAATGAATATGGCTCCAACACCTGCATCTTTTAACCCAACTAGAGTTTTGACACCTTGTGGGTTCACTGACCAGATTTTAAGTTCTCTGAAAATCTCATCCGTTTCGTCAATCCAGTTGTTTTGATCTTCGTCATATTCAGCAAGCTCACCAAAACCACTTCCCGTTTTCGGACCGAAAAGTTCGCTGCCGTCATCGACAGCACCATTGTTATTTTTATCGAGTGCAAGGAAACCACTACCGCCAGCAAGCATTCTGAAATAGTCCACCTCACCGTCTAAATTGATGTCCATCTCAATCGAATCTTCCCCGAATGCGATTCCTTTTCCATCAAAATTGAGAACTATTGGATCCTGCAATCTTTCACCAATTTGAATGTGCATCTCACTTTTCTCATAATAAGATCTGCTCATCTCGAAATTCAACTTGAAATCAATGGTTCTCCCATCCGAAGTTTGAACCACACCCTTTGATGAGAACTGCATGGATTCACTTTCCGATAATTCGGAAGCCGTTCTGATACTGATGCCAAACGCCCTTGAACTGTTACCGTTTCCATTGTTATTAGGCATCACCATTGATGGAGCGGCTCTTTTGGGTTCAGGATTTTTCCCTTCATTCCCTTTGAGTTTTACAACTTGATTGAATTTGAATTCTTTGCCGGTCAATGCCTCAATCAACTTTTCAAGTAATCTGATTTTGGCTTGATCCTCTTCAGAAAGGTGAAACAAATCTACAGTGTCTTCAACCTTCCCGGTCAACGCCTCATCCGATAACGAGAGTTTTATAAACTCACCGCTTGCATCATTACTCGGTGGCCTTGCCTCAAAGACTTCTATTGCCACATTCTTTGTTTCCGACTTCATATAAGTGGATTGTGCCCTTTGCTCGATCTCGTAATTCGAAATTTTCATGGTTCCACCTCCCTGTGAAAGAAAATTTCATTCGTCTCCATACTATACGAGTATATCGGCATTTTTTAGGCATCCCTTTAATCCAGATTATAAAGTTTGATTTTTCTATATAGAGTCGCTCTGCTGATTCCAAGCGCGTTCGCTGCTTTTTCTACCGCCGACCTGTCATTTCCAAAATAGCTAAGCGCTCCCATTATTGTCTCACGTTCGATTGATTCAAGAGTTTTGATCGGTCTCTCGGTGGCCGGTTCATGAATCACTGAGGTTTCCCTTTGCTGTGTCAATTTTCTCGGTAAATGATGCGTCTCAACAATGTCGCCTTCACACATGTTGACGGCGTATTCAAGCGCATTCTCAAGTTCTCTGATATTACCTGGCCAATCATATCTCATCATCCATTCATAACAATCCTTATCAATAGCTCCGACATTCTTCTCCAGTTTTTCATTGCATTTGTCCAGAATACTATGAATCAGTGCCTTTAGGTCTTCCATTCTATGTCTCAAAGGGGGCACAATAATCGGGATGACATTGAGTCTATAATAAAGATCCTGCCTGAACGAACCTTCAAGTACTTTTTCTTCGAGGTCCTGATGGGTAGCCGCTATAATCCTGACGTCAATGTCAATGGAATGGCTTCCCCCTATCGGTTCCACTTTGCTTTCCTGAATGACTCGAAGCAGCTTCGTCTGAAGGTGTAATGGCATATCTCCAATTTCGTCCAAGAATAGAGTTCCACGATTCGCCAGTTGAAACTTGCCGGGTTTCCCTCCGCGTTTTGCACCTGTGAATGCGCCTTCCTCATAACCGAACAATTCACTCTCGAGCAATGAGTCTGGAATGGCTGCACAATTCAGTGCAATAAACGGTGCTTCATTGCGTTTACTGGCATTGTGAACCGCTCTGGCAAAGAGTTCCTTGCCTGTACCGCTCTCACCGAGTATGAGTACTGTTGACTTAGATCTGGCGACCTTTTGAGCTGCAGTCTTCACTTGTCTTATAGCCTGTGAATTCCCAATGATATCCGAAAACTCCGTGGTTACGACATCAAGTGTGACATCATTGAGCGTATTGATGATTTCTTCGAGAGGTTTGATGGTGATCACATGCCCCTTGATCTGATCTCCAATTTTAATAAGCGCACTATCATATACACCGGTCTGACCGCTTGGAAATTTGAAAAAACGATTTTTAATATTATCTCTTGCACGCAATATGCGCTCGGTTTCCTCTTTCATGAAGACATCTTGAATAGATTTCACATCAACCGTCCCAAGCATCGTTTTTGCTTTTCTGTTGAGTCTCACTGTTTGTCCAGTCGTATCCATGGCTATAAAACCGGTGTCCATACTATCAATGACAACTTCCAGTTCTTTCGCCAGCATTTCAGTGGCATCGATGCGCTCTTGTTCTTTAAGTTTCGACGCAATGAGATCCGCCATCCTACCGAGAAAAGCCATCAGGTTATCTTGGTTGTCGATCAACGACTTTCTTTGTGAGGGTTTGAAGGCAATCAATCCGATAACCCCAACCACTTCACCATCCGACAGAATCGGACAGCACATTTCCGCATGCTCGTTGCATTTGTCTTTGCAATCGCATTCGAGGCATGCCTGATGCATCCCAGGATTCTCTATGACAAATCCAAGCCCTTCCGAAAGCGCATAACTGAATGCGGATTTTCTACTCACCACGCTCCCGAGCGAATCCTTGTAACGCCCCGTACCACCAATCCTTATGAGATCCCGATCCACTATCGTCACGTCAATGTTCACCACGCTCGCTATCGCTTCACAGATCATTTGTACATTCGAGACAATCTTTTTGAGTTCCACGGTACCTCCAGTAGCATTTACTATTATTTTAACATGTTGTTGGCTAACGCCAAAGTGGTTTTTGGCTGACGCCAAGTAGTTGGTAGTTTTTGGCTTGCGCCAAGTGGTTGGGAAAAGCAAAAAGGTCAAGAGCATTTACGCCCTTGACCTTGATTTTATCTTTTGAACTTTATCTCTTCCTACCGACTGCACTCGCCAGAGTGCAAAACTACTGCACTCGCAGAGTGCAAAACCACTGCGCTCGATAGAGCGCAAAACCACCGTGGAGTGCGATAGCACACCACCTACATATACTTCGACTCCAATATCACAAGATTCTCAATATATTTCGCTTGCACGCCATTGGCTGTTTGTTCTTTTTCGAAAGTTTCACAATCTTTGTTGATTGCTTCCAATACTTCTGGTGTGAATGAACGCTCCGCAAACGGATAAACCACGCCGTCTTCCTTGTCGATGTGACGAGTTAAAAGATGGGTATAGGAAATTGCGTTGGCGATGACATCAAGTTTCGCTTCTTCATTGCCTTCTTTTACAGCAACAAGTGCTTTTTCAAGTTCAGCCATATGGAGACGACCGAGGTCATGTTCCACGAGCATTCCGTGTGTGACGAGCTTTTGTGCTGCCGGTCCGAGTTCTTCAACCATTCTATTGAACAACAGTTGCTCTTCTTTACCATGATGATGTGCATCAGCATAGCCTCTGACAAAATCGATCATTGTCGCAAAATCTTCATAATTGATTTCCTGACCTTGCATGACACCGAAGCAGGCACTGCGAACAACTGCAAGCATTCTCTTGATTGCTTTGTGCTCATCTACCATCAATTCTATACCGTTCATGCAGACCTCCTTGAAAGTTTATACTGTGAATCACTCATTATGTCAAAACTAAACGCGTCACTGACAAAAGCATCGATCCATTCGAGTCTAAGGGTATTGAAGACATTGATGTCACCATCTACCGCTTCCCAGAAATCCGTGTGGATACAAAGTCTCTTTTGCCATACAAATCCATCTTCATCGTTTGAAATCGGTTGATTTACACGATCGCACGGCATCCCTTCTAGCATAAAATCATAAATTGCCTTGAAAGCCTGGTCTGGGGTTTCAAATGCTGTACCAAGTGCCACTTTAGCTTTTTCGCCATTTTCTCTGTATAGCGCTTTGAGCGCTTCTATATTCAAATACCCTTTTTCAATTCCTTTTGTTATGGCATATGCCATTCTGTGTTCAAGACTGTGGATTTTTGTCTGCAACCAGCCGTGGATGTTGCCTCCGTCAATAACCGTCTCAAGCGGACTAGTCTCAGGCATACCATAAAGTGATTCAGTGTAATGTCTGATCACATCAGGATCATGTCCTTCTGAACGAATTATTTCATAAATATCTTCAAGTAATGCCTCGTGCCAAAGTACTTTATTGTACAGCCAGTGGTGAATAGGCCCTAAAAATGCGCTCATTGGTGCCTCCTATTGTACTTTTTCGTTAAGTGCTGTCATAAGATCGTCAAGTTTAAGTCCGTGTACCATACAAGCTTCTTCAAGAGTCTCAGCTTGTGCCGATGGACAACCCACACAACCCATACCGAATACGAACAATACATCTACTGATTCCGGGTACATTCTTACTACATTTCCTATGGTCATATCTTTTGTAATTTTCATTATAATTCCTCCTAATCGATATCCAAGTGATTTACTATGAATTCATTCTAGCATGCTTTTCTGTTTAATTCCGTTACATAGGTTACAAAAATCAGTAGTTAGTGGTTTTTGGCTAACGCCAAGCAGTTGGGAAAAGCATTAAAAACAAAAGATCAAGTACAATATTTTCCGCGAAGCGGAAATATTGGGCGACGTGGTGTTTGCCCACAAACACAGGAGCCTATGCAACTATGTTCTATATTGCAAAGGAAACTTATTAGCGTCTCAGTGGATATTTCTCAATGTCATTAAAACTATACTTCCATCTCATTGAACTAGTAGAACATATACGATTCAGTAGTTAGTGGTTTTTGGCTAGCGCCAAGCAGTTGGGAAAAGCAAAAAAGATCAAAAGCTTTTTTGCTCTTGACCTCGATCTTAATCTTTAGGTACCAATTGGTGCCTGTCCCCAATTAGTACCACAATGTTTCGTTTCACAAAACATTGCAACCACGTCGCCCGATATTTCCACTTTGCAGAAAATCGTAACCCCGCCCTTTTTAAAGCTAAAATTGTTTTAAGACAAGGCGCGCTTGAAATCTGTGAAGGGCGCGACCTTATAGGTCGTAACCTGAACAGATTTCAAGCAGTAACGCAGTATTAAGGCAATTTGAGCATTAAAAAGGCACTCCTGATGGGGAGTGCCTTTAGATGTTGGGATAGATTGGTAACGTTTAATCATAAATCTTGTAAACAATCTTAATACTAAACTTTTAAACTAAATTCTTAAATTTACCTTTAAAACTAACCTTTAAATCTTAGACATTCAATTAACTTGTAACCAAACATTTAAAACAGATTTTACTCTTAAAACTTACTTTTAAATCTAACCTTTAAAACTTTCATTTAAAACTTACTCTTCAAATCGTTTTCATAAACTCATTCGTCAACCAATCTATCAAGAAGAGAATATCTTCTTAATGTATAGTTACCCGAGGTCATTTTATCTAAACACTTTTTTTCATTTCTTTGACAAAAACTTTTACGATTGCAGGATCGAATTGTTGGCCAGCACATCTTTCCAGTTCAGCGTATGCCTTTTCATAAGACATCGCCTGTCTGTAGGCTCGATCGCTGGTCATGGCATCAAATGCATCCACAACGCTGATCACGCGTGCGAGGTAAGGAATCTCAAGCTCTTTGAGTCCACGTGGGTAACCGGTGCCATCCCAATGTTCATGATGGGCGAATACATATTCCGCCATCTCGCTCATTTCGTTGACAGAACTTAGGATTCTATATCCGATTTCCGGATGTTTTTTGATTTCATTGTATTCCTCTTCAGTCAGATGTGAAGGCTTGTTGAGAATGTGCTCTTCGATGGCGATTTTTCCGACATCATGAAGCAGTCCCATGGTTTTTAGGTCGTTCATTTCCCGCGAACTGAGTCCGAGTGCAATGCCAAGTCTTTCGCTGAGTTCACCGACCCGTATGCTATGTTGTTCCTCGCGCTTGTTCTTTTCATGAAGTGTCTTGACCATCGCGTAGATGGCTTTGCCTCTTACACTTGGTCCTTCCACAAGTTTGTGTTTGTTCATATAGTCTTCGGCAGTCTTGAGGACAAAAGACATCGGCTCTTCGACATTTTGCTTGTCTGCCCAGCCCAAAGAAACAGATACCGTTACTTCTCCGACTTTGATCTCATTGCAGATTTCTTTCAAATGCTGGGCAATACTCTCAATGGTACCCATTGACGTTCTTGGCATGATGATGGCAAACTCGTCGCCACCCACTCTTGCAATCACATCATCTGGTCTACTGGCTCCACGTATAAGCATGGCAGTGTTGCGTAGCAGTGCATCCCCAGTTGCGTTGCCAAATGCATCGTTGATGAGTTTCAGACCATTGACGTCCATCATCACGAGACCAAGTGGCATATTTTCATCGGTATTCATCGTTTCAAGGATGGACTCAAAATAAGAACGGTTGTACAAATCCGTCAAATCATCGTGAGTACTGACATAGGTCAGGTAATTTTCCCGTTTTTTTCGATCTGAGATATCGGTATAGATGCCGTATCCGCCAACCAGAAAACCGTCGAAAACCATCGGGACACCTTGGATCGCCACATCGAGGGCTCTGTTGCCCCTGCCGTAACGGACACCTTCGGTTCTCACCAGATTGCCATCAAAAAGGTCATCCGTAAGTCCACGTGCAGCGTCTATGATCTCATCATTTGCAATTACATCATCGAGATTCACACCCATGACTTCTTGACGTTTGTAACCGAAAAGACGTTCAAAACTCTTGTTCACATCCAGGATCATATGGTGCTGATTGAACATTGCAATTGCATCCTGTGAGTTTCTGAACAGTGCTTCAAAATTCATCTTCTGTCTGGTGACTTCCTGCTCAGTAGCAACCAGTTGTCCGATGGATGCCTCAAGCTCCTCGTTCAGTGAGTGAAGTTCATCCCTATCTTCTTGGATGATGACCACCATGCTGTTGATTCGAAGGAGCAAGTCATTTATTTTATCGACAAGTGGTGCCATGACCTTTGTCGAATTCAGTTCTATTTGATATTCGGGATGACGTTCCACGTCGATTGCTTCAATTTTTTGCTCAAGTTCAAGAAGCGGTTTGACAATCATGGTCCTCTGTACTCTAAATAATACAAAGAATAGAATGATCAGTAATAACCCGATGCCAAAGGCAATCCACCTGAAACGTATATAATTCGCACCAAAAACGGATGCCGGTGTGAAAGAATAGAGTTTCCAGTTCGAGTTCTCTATTTCATGATAGTGGAAATAACCTTCCACATCCTCTAAAACCAATTGCTGAGTGTCATAATTTTCAAGGGAACTTCCAGAACGCATCTCATTATATAGCGTCTTCATTTTTGATAACAGATATGGCTTGCTCCCCGCTTCCCTCGAAGCGTATATTATGGTGCCCTCTCCACTTGCAAGGTAAGTGACGCCTCTATTGAGTGTTCCTTGTCCTTCCAAAAAGAGTTTCATGCTCTCGACAGGAATATCCCCAGCGACAACGCCCATCAGTTCGCCAGCATCATCATATACCGGCGTCGCCACTGTAATGATAAAAGCATCCTGTGACGCATTGAGAAAAGGTTCGGTCAGTACCAGTTGTCCTGTTTGGACCGCCCATTCATACCAAGGTCTGAGTCTATGGTCAAAATCCGCAGGTGGCACAAAACCACTCGCATTGATCATCACGTTGTCTTTGGTGCCGTAATATAGGGTTGTAAAGGGTGGATTCATCTTAAGTTCATTTTTCAGGTATGATAAAATAACAGCCTTGTCCTCATCGATATTCTCTTCAATGAATGCTTTAGCCGAATCGAGCACATGGCCCTGGTCTTCGATAAAAGTCACAATATCCAGATGCATCAATTTAAGGGTTAGGTCTGCATTTATTTCCGATTCTTGTTGGATCAGACGTTCAGCACTTTTGTACTGAAGGTTGATGACAACCAAAACAGTGATCATCAACATGACCCCGAGTGCGTAAATGACTTTCATTAATCGATTCATTTGCTTCCACCTTTTCAATTACTTCTTTCATTATAATTTAATAATGAAATGTGCACAACCCGTTTCTTGCGAAAAAGTAAAAAAGCGTCATGGTGTCGTCAGAATCAAATCCATCACTCTGTTGTTTTCATCGTAGCCGATCATCAAAGTGCCTTTGCTACCCTGGACCACTGTATATGACGGCGGCAGATAGAATTCAAATTCTGCCCTTGTTTTTTCATTGTAACGTTTCCCGAGGATTTCCTTCACTTCTTCTTTATGAGTGTCGCCATCGGTGGATATGCCGGCAAAGCTATCGATCATCGCAGTGAGGATGATGCCTTCTGGTGATTCAAAACTGGTTTGGAAAGTGATGCCATCATACATATAATAAGGAATAGGCTGAGTTTCAACCATCGATCCCTTCTCGTCCAGATAACTGCTGCTGAATACCCCATATTTGCTCATCATTTCATCAAAAGTGAAGACTCCAAGTTGAACGCCATCTGACACAAATCCAGTATTCAGGAACATATCGATAACACCAAGACTTTCTGAGACCACTTCGATAGTTGGTTCAACGGTTTGAGGCGCCTCAGGCAGTTTGCTCAGATCTCCCTGGACCAAGCTCGCGTTAAGTGAAGTGATTTCATACACACCGTTTTCAAATTTGCTTGGATCCATATCCTCAAGGACGAAAAATGCCCCTTTGGCTTCTGTGAACTTTTGAACCAGACTTTTGTAATCCGCTTCAGAAATTGATGCATCGTTAAATCTCCAGTCTTCGGAGCCATTTGCAACGATTGAGGTATAGATCAGGTTGAAATCGGAAATAAGTTCACCCCCGGCACTGAATCTATAGCCTTCTAGACGCGTCAAAACACTGGTGTCCGATTCAAAACGCATACTGACCGCCAGATAATCCTTGTCCTCATAAGTTGTAAAAAATGTTTCTCTTCGATAAAAGTGCTCAAGTCCACCTTTGTAGACATTGTAAAAGAGCTGCGATCCCTTGAACTCACCAAGTCCACTGAACACAGGATTTTCAATTTGTTTCACCACTTCGCCGTCCACAAGATCGTAAATGATCATTTGTCCCATGCTGCGTTCTGATATGGTATAGTCTTTGCCCCCTGTGAATGCCTGTGAGGCGATCTTTCCTCTTAGTGCGACCATTTCCTTGTCTTCATCCCCATCGAGGTCCACGAGCTCATAGTGGCTCCAGTCGAACCCTCTGCTGAAGTTCGAATCCGACAAGAATTCGGAGTATACGAAATCGTAATCCACTTTTGGCTGCGCCTCTTCCACCGGAGTCTCCTCATTCTGGATTTCCAGTACTGCGGCATCACCGGACTTTGGCGCTATGATCACTTCACGGCCGCCGGAGGATTTAGCTTCCCTGCCTTTTGAGGGAAACCCATTCAGCACAAGGATTGCAATCATCCAAAATGCCACTGTCGCGATGATGAACATCGCGACCTTCATCATAACTTGTCTTCTATTTTTCATAAAAAATCACCTATTTTTATTAGTTGGGTTGGAGTCAAATCTCATTTTACCATTTCAAGCCCACTAATCAATAGGTGATAGATTACAATCATATTTAATTTGTGTTAAGTAATTTCAAAAAGCCATGTAAGTGCTGCAGGAAGACGTCTTGCCCAATCTACTTCATTGTGGATTCCGCCCTCTTCGATAACGACTTTGATATGAGTTTCGGGAACACCCACTTTTTTCAGCGTATCCACGATGGCTTTCGTGCTCTCGATGTAGATGACATTGAAGTCCTCCTTTTCAGGATTGCTCGTCTCGTTGGTGCCCACATCGAGGTACCATCTGGTCTGCCACTTCGGATCGAATGACTTCAGGCAATTTATGAGCTCCGTGCTATTGAACCAACCCGCTGTGGAAAATGCGCCCACTTTCGAGTAGATTTCAGGATAGGTCACGCCAAGATACAGAGATATGACTCCACCCATGGAACTGCCCGCCACCGCCGTGTTCTCACGATCAGGTAATGTCCTGTACCGCTCGTCGATGTACGGCTTGAGCGTGTTCACCAGAAAAGCGCCATATGCCGCACCCTCGCCACCGACATTTCTATCGATGTCCAGTGCCGCTTTCAGCTCATTGTAACGATCGCTCTCCCATGGAGAATACTCATCCAGTCTGACAATGCTGCCGCCGTGATCGATGCCGACTACAATCGCTCCATCGAAGCCGTGCGCCGCCATCAATCCTTCAATTGCGGTATGTGCATCCCAGATGTCACCGTATGAAGACGTCTCACTCTCGAAAAGGTTTTGAGCATCGTGCATGTAGATCACCGGATAGCGTTTGTTGCCTGACGTTTCATAAGTGCTTGGCACCCAAACTCTGATGTTGCGCTCTTTGCCGAGTTCGGGCATTTTCATGGAAAAAACTTCAAGTCCCTGCATTTTGACCTCCTGGAATTTATCTTTTAATCATATGAATCGGTTTGTCCACCGCTCCATGTGCCGCCTCCATCACGATTTCAGAAAGAGTCGGATGCGGATGCACAGTTTTGGCGATGTCATAAATGGTGCCCTCGAGCATCATTGACACAGCCGCCTCTGCAATCATGTCCGTCGCATGGGATGCCACAATGTGCACACCAATCACCTCACCGTATTTTTTATCGTGAACAATTTTCACGAAACCGGTGGTGTCGCCCTCAGCCATGGCCTTTCCATTTGCACTGAGAGGGAATGTACTCGTGCCCACATCAAATCCAGCCTCAATAGCCTCCTCCTCAGTGTATCCGATTGTTCCCACTTCTGGGAAACTGTAAATACACGATGGAATCTTCCTATAATCGATGACCGATTGCTCGCCCATGATCGCCTCCGCCGCAACAATACCCTCGGCAGACGCAACATGCGCCAACATCATTTTACCACACATGTCACCTATGGCATAGACACCTTTCACGCTGGTCTCCATCTGCTCACTGACCTCCACGCCTCGCTTGCCGACCTTGAGATCCAGTTTTTCAAAACCTCTCAGGTTCGGCTTACGGCCAAGACTTGCCAGCACAAAATCACTCTCGACAGACTTTTGCTCGCCGTCCACAGTGTAAAATACCTTTCCACCTTCCAGTTTGTTCAAGGTGACGTTCGTCACAATGTTCACGCCTTCATTAATAAGATGGCGCTGCATCGTGTTCCGGACATCCTCGTCGACATTTTTCAGAATCTTGTCGGAGCGCTGGAGTACAGTCACTTCCGTACCTAGACTTCTGAAAAGCGTAGCAAATTCAACAGAGATGACACCACCACCCAGAATCGTGATTGATTTCGGATGAGCTTTTAGACCGATGGCTCCTGTACTGTCGATAACTTTGCCCGCCTTGATGGCGTCCTGGATGCCTTCGATGTCCGGAATCATCACCGATGAACCCGTGGCGAGAATCAGATTTTTGGCCTTTAGCGTCTCATCCCCCACCTGTACCGTGGTGGCATCAATCGCCTGACCGGTTCCTCTGATCACATCCACTTTGTTGTGTTTCAGGAGCTGCTCCACCCCTCCTACGATTTTGTTCACCACCTGGTCCTTGCGGCCCATGAGATTTTCCCAGTTGATCGTGGCGTTTTCAATACCCGGGATATCAATCCCGAATTTGGCACTCTCCAGTAGATCCTGGTAGACCCTTGCACTTTTGAGCAGGGTTTTGGTGGGAATACAACCATAGTTGAGACAGATGCCTCCAATTTTATGTTCTTCGACCAGCGCGACCTTTGCGCCGAGTTGGGCGGCTTTGATCGCCGCCACATACCCGCCTGGTCCACCGCCGATTACGACAATGTCATATTGCTTCATAACTTCCTCCTACCTATTAGTTGAGCAGCAAAAGTTCCGGATTCATGAGGAGCTCTTTTACGGTCATCACAAATCTTCCTGCATCTGCGCCATCGATGATTCTATGATCAAACGATAATGACAGTGGCAGAATTTGTCTGATGACAATCTCATCATCAATGACAACCGGTTTTTTGACAATTGCTCCCACACCGAGAATACCCGCTTCAGGATACTTGATGATCGGTACGCCGAAACTTGCTCCAACAGCACCGTAATTGGTGATGGTGAAACTTCCATTTGATAGGTCATCAAGCTTCAGAGAGTGGTCACGTGCCCTCGTTGTCAAATCTTCAATTGCATCTGCAATCTCAAAGAGACTGAGCTTGTCAGCATTTTTGATGACCGGCACCATGAGCCCTTCCGGCGTATCCACTGCGATTCCAATGTTGAAGAAATGTTTGAGTACGATTTCATCACTGGTTTCATCCAGGGATGCGTTCATATATGGATAAGCTTTCAGACCATTCACAACCGCTTTGATGAAAAATGCGAGGTAAGTGAGTTTGACTCCTTTTTCTGCCGCAAGTGCTTTCACTTTTGTTCGGAATGCGACGAGCTCTGTCACATCCGCTTCATCCATTACCGCAGTGTGCGGAATGGTAAATTTGGAAAGTGTCATGTTGTTTGCTATGGTTTTTCTGAGCATGGTCATTGGAATACGTTCTGTCTGATCCATTTCAGGAATAGGCTGTTTTGGAGTGCTTTGTCTTAGTGGTGCTTGATCTTTAGATTTCTCTGTAGTTTGTTTTTCTGTGGCCGATTGATCTGCAGCCGCACTGATATCTGCTTTCATCACACGACCTTGCGGACCTGTGCCTTTAATTTTTTGGATGTCCACACCGAGATCTTTTGCCATTTTTCTGGCGACAGGTGTGGCGAGAATTTTTGTGCTGACTGATTCTTCTTCAGCAGCTTCAAAACCTTCACCACTGGATTCGATCATATCAGAGGATACCTCGATTTGTCCTACCACCGACGTACTGCCGGCTTCCTCCACACTTTCAAGATGTGTGGTCTCGGGGATTGTGGTTGTTTTTTCTGGTTCTTCAGGTACCGGAGCCGTAGTTGCTTCCCCCGATGCTTCACCTGATGCTTCAGACAGTTCTTCGCCTTCCTTCATGTTGGATCTGAGACCTGGCTCACCGTCGTCCACGACGACAATCACTTGACCTACATTGACTTTGTCACCGACTTTGAACCTTATGTCGCTGAGAGTCCCTGAAACCGGCGATGGGATTTCAGCATTGACTTTATCTGTTTCAAGGGTGAACAGCGAATCGCCATCCTCCACCTTGTCGCCTTTATTAAAAAACATTTTGAGGAGAACGCCTTCATGAATGCCCTCTCCAATGTCTGCAAATTTTACATGAAACATACGTTACCTCCTAAAATTCGAGTACGGATTTGAGTTCTTCCACAATCAGCGCCATATCGGGCACATAGTAGTGCTCACCCTTAGGGAGAGGTACAATGGTGTCGATGCTGGAGATTCTCTTTGGTGGTGCCTCAAGGTAAAGGAAAGCACCTTCATTGACAATTGTGATCAGTTCTCCACCAGGACCGTAAGTTGTTGCGGCTTCGTGCACCACTGCGAACCTTCCTGTTTTCTGAACTGATTTGATGATGGTCTCTTTATCGATTGGTGAAATGGTTCTAAGATCGATGAGTTCGATGCTGTGGCCTTCGGCCTCAAGTTTTTCGATGGCCTTTTGGGTTTCTCTGACCATTGCACCCCATGCGACCACTGTCAAATCCTTACCTTCTTTGACGACTTTGGCTTTTCCAATCGGAATCATATATGGCTCATCAGGTACTTCCTGTTTGAAAGCGCGGTAGATGCGTTTCGGTTCCATGAAGATCACTGGATCCGGATCCTGAATGGCTGCCATTAAAAGGCCTTTGGCATCATATGGAGTAGATGGAATGACCACTTTCAGTCCAGCGGTATGTGCAAATAGGACTTCCAAACTCTCCGAGTGATGTTCAAGTGCTCTTACTCCGCCGCCGTAAGGCATACGGATAACCATCGGAACAGTGTAAAGACCGCGAGTTCTGTTTCTCATTCTTGCGGCATGGGTCACGATCTGATTGTAACCCGGGAACATGAATCCAGAGAACTGGATCTCCACTACGGGCTTGAGACCATTTATAGCCATACCAATACCTGAACCTATGATTGACGATTCAGCTAGTATGCTGTCAAAGCATCTTTCGATGCCGTATTTCGCTTGTAAACCTTTAGTGGCTCTGAACACACCGCCTTCTACGCCGACGTCCTCACCAAATACCACTACATTTTTATCGTTCTCCATGGATTGATCCATGGCCATGTTGACTGCCTCTAAGAGATTGAGTACTGACATTTACTTCCCCTCCTTTTCAAAAAACGCTTTTTTCAGTTGATATTGTGCCTCAAGAATCGGTGTTCTTTTAGCATAGACATGATCAAATAGATCTTCCAGAGGGACTTCTCCCGATTGCTCTATGGTCTCGAATGTTTCCTTGACGAACTGCGCGCGTTCATCCGAATATTCTTTTTCTTTATCTTCGTCCCAGTGTCCTTCACTGATCAGATACTTTCTGAATCTGTCGATCGGGTCTTTGTCTTTCCATACTTCTACTTCCTCGTCTTTTCTGTAGACTGTTGGATCGTCAGAAGTTGTGTGTGCGCCCATTCTATAGGTGTATGCTTCGATCAATGATGGACCATCGCCTCTTCTTGCCCTGTCCACAGCTTCTTTTGTCACTGCATACATGGCGAAAACGTCATTGCCATCCACTAAAATGCCGGGAATACCATATCCGATCGCCTTTTGAGCGATTGTTTTTGCTTTTGTCTGAATCTCACGTCTTGTGGATATTGCGAATTGGTTGTTTTGAATGATGAACACATTGGCTGTGTTTTGAACTGACGCGAAATTGAGCGCCTCATGGAAATCGCCTTGCGATGTACCACCATCACCAACGTAAGCGATAGCCACATCATCGAGCCCTCTGTACCTCGCTGCAAAAGCAAGTCCAGTGGCATGTTGCATTTGTGATGCAATCGGTACTGATACCGGTAAGATTCTCACTTCTTCTGGCATGTGCATGCCCATTTCATTTCCGAACCAATATAGGAATATGTTGTGAAGTGGTGCGCCTTTATACAGCCAAACGCCAAGCTCTCTAAAAGATGGTGCCACCCAGTCTGTCTGCTTTATTGCAGCTGCTGAGCCAACTTGTGCGGCCTCTTGACCAAGGTTCGGTGCATAGGTGAGCATTCTGCCTTGTCTTTGATATTGCAATGTTTTCTCATCGATAATTCTGCTGAATCTCATGGTCTTGTACATTTTTAGCATTTCTTCCGGAGTAAGATCCGGCATCAGATCGGGATTGACGATTTTACCTTCTTTGTCCATAATTTGAACCATTTCATCCACGAGCGGATTGTAAGTGTCTAGTAGCATCTTCTACCTCCTGTTTGTTCATATTGGGTGTTTCTCCGAATGTCCATTCATCGGATGCAAACTTATTCACACTCTGTCTGATTTGTCTTTTGTGATCCTCGAGTATCTGGTTTGCTTCAAGGACATCCACTCCATATTCATTTTTTTGATAATACACGTCAACAATCGAATTGATGACTTTTCCCACTGTCAAATCGGCATTTATTGCTTTCAGATTGACAATAGGACTCGGTACGGATACAACACTTTTGATATGTGAGAACTTTGCGATGTGATTTTCATCACTCGCCTTCAGCAAATGTTTCGCATCAGCGAGATTCGCATCTACTAGTAGCGTTCCGTGGTGTATCCTTCGGTTGCCCTTCAGATAAAAGGCATTTCCTGAAACTTTCTTACCACCTGCGAGCAAATCCTTTCTTGCGGATAAACTCAGCGTGACTCCAAGGTTGCCGGTGGCCTGGATAATCCAGTCGAAGTGTCTACTGACATCATAGACACTCTGATTTTCTATGAAAGAAAAATTGAGGTTGCCAAGATCATGGTAAACTGTGCCACCTCCAGACAATCTTCTGATCAGTCGCACATTTTCACTGTTTGCACGCGCCACGTCAATTTCTCGCCATGGGTTCTGATTACGACCAAAAACCACACTAGGTCCGTTGACCCAAAGAAAAAGTATGCTCTCATAGGCATTAAAGCCGCTGAATAGAACTTCTTCCAAAGCGTGGTTGATCAGTGGATTGTTTGAATTTGATATCACAAGTAGACTCTTCATCTTTAAAACCTCATTCTTTGTTGTATGTTCTTTCTATACCCTAAATTTAATAATAATCACGCCATTGAGAACTATTATCATTAACAAATTGTAAATAAAAAAACGCCATGAGTGAATTTACACCCATAGCGTCTTGATTATTTTAATTATTGAGAGCTTTAATGGCACCCGAGGCAATTTCATTGTCCGATTCACCTAATATCAGAAGGAAAACATAATCTCCTGTGATATAAATCTCTGAACTTGATAGTTTTTCCTGATTGGATGGCAATTGGTCACGATCAGCCATCTTCTCTCGGCGATAGCCTTCAAGAAGTGTTGAGATCATATCCACTTTTTCCGGTTTGGCTTTAATTCCCACAAAGACATCCATATGAATAGACATCATGGGCACCTCAGCGATGAATGACTCCACATCATCAAGGTCAATTCCGAAACGCTCCTCAAGCTCTTCTCCGTTCATTGAAACGCTAGGCAAATAATAATCGCCATAAGCTTCCTTGACCGCCAAATGAGCATCACTCAAAAAGTTTTCATCATCAATATTCTCATCCGAACAACCCGTCCCTAAAATAATCAGGGTTCCAATCAATATAAAACCTAAAATTCCTCTTGGTCCGATCACGCGATGCCTCCCTTGTTCCTCTATATGCTTAGACGGAGGCAGGCGCGTAAAAGTTCCCTGTTTTGTAATATTTTTTTAATAAACTTTTTGAATTTGTAACAGAAGGTTCTTGACGCCGTTTCCGGACATGTCTCTGACTTCGCTGTTTTGGAATATGGAATCATATCTTTGAACTCTATCACGGTCTTCATTTGCGATCGTGAGTTTTATGTCTGCTCCAGAAACTGAAAAATCAACCACCATATAATTGGCTACACTGAAGGAAAGTAGTGAAACCGTTCTTGGATCGATGTTTTCGTTGAAACGAATATTGACAATTCCTGTGGAGCGAGTGTATGTGATATTATCCAGCGTTATACCATCAAACTTTGTAGTGGCAACAAACGGAGCCATGCTGTCTTTAAGTGCGATCGGAGCTGCTGCAGCATCAAGGATCTCGCCATAACGATTCATCGAACCACCATCTACTACTTTAACAGTTACTGTTTCTGTACTGCCTACCACATCCTTGTTGAGTTTCAACACCAATCTGGATTTTCTGTTCTCAAGATAGCTTAAATCGTATGACGCAACTCCATAAACTTCACCATTGCCTTCAATCAGGAAATCGTAAGTGGAAACCTGAACAAGTGCATCTGAAATGATGAGTTCAACAACATCTCTTTCAATCAATGATGCGGATTCGATCTTAAGAGCCCCTTTGCTGTCGATATCCACTACTGCAGAGAATGATGTGATGTAGTTGTTGTTGGCATCCGCTACCCTAGCGATAACAAGGTCATCCTGAGTTTCTTTGGTCTGGTTGGCATCTGCGTAGAAATCCATTCCGCCTCTTACAACTGCTCCAGGATAATAAATTTCAAGTGAAGTGTCTGAATCCACCATTTCCATTCTGAGAAGGCTTGAATCGAGTGTGTCAAGCGATACTCCATTGATGCTATATTTTTCCACATCAAGAACAGAATATTTGCCATCTACCGCCATCGGTTCGTCAAATCTGATTTTAAGCATTTGACCGGATGTTTTTGGGTCATATAATCTAGCAGTCCAGTTTGCGGAAATAGGTGCAGTGAAATCTTTCATCTCAAATGAATAGTAATTCGACTGAAGTGGATTTCCAGAGTAATCCGCTAGACCACTGATTTGTAAGCTGTAATTTCCAATCAGCGGTTCTGAGAAAATAATCTCCACTGTTTGTGTTTCTGCTTTGTAAGAAATGCTGTTGATCTTATAACTGATATCAGCACTGCTTGAATCCAGAAGTTTATAGTTTTGTCTGCTTTGAACTTGTCCCTCACGGTTGTTCATGTGTTCCGAGAAGACGAGTTTCACCTTTTGCTCACTGATCGGAGTAGCACTACCGATCACATAAGGTGCTGTGGTATCCTTTTCAAGTTCAATACCGATTTGTTGTATCGTATTTTTATTGTTGGAATAATCCGTGACTGCATTCGCCATGACTACAGCGAGCGTCTTACCGGATGGAATGAAATTGCGTGTAAACTCAAGTCTGAGTTTGTTGCCATCCACATTACTTGATGTGACGGTCTGATCCACCATATAAGTGGAACTACTGTGGTAATATTGGGTCGGTAGTCCATTGAGAATACGGATATCCTCACTCCAAATGAGTGTCACGCCTGTGGCTGAGATATTTTCATAGCCAACAACTTGTGGTGCTTGAACGTCTTTGACCACAGATAATTGTATAGGATTTTGAGTAACAGTAAATCCTGCGTAATCAATCAATGTATTTTTGGTCTCAAGCGTCACAGTAGGAGTCAAATCTGTATAGGTTTCAATTATGGCTTCACGATTGTTGTTTTGGAGTTCTACACTTTTAATCGCGATATTGCCTTTGTTGATTGTAAAATCAGATGATGACAAAAGTGGAATCTCATCAATTTCCAAATAGGACTGTTGCTCTTGTATACTCTTCATCGGCTCTGAGAATTTCACTTTGATGGTTCTTGTTCCGATAGATACAGCCGATTTTATGGTCGGAGGTTCAAGATCCATTATCTCAAGTGTTGAGAACTCTTCACTTCTGAGCACAAGCCCATCTTCTGACATGACGCCAGATATTGATAGCGTGATATCCGTTTGTTGAGGCACGGGTTGATTGAAGATCAAAAGAATCTTATTTGCAGTGGAATCATACTGTACTTCAACGACTTTGAGATCGTGTACATAGCTTGAAGTCACTTTGTAATTTTCAGGCAATGTCACAGTTTCCGCTTTCAGTGGAACATTCGAAACGAGCACCACCTCTTTAAGGCTGTATCGTTCAATGGTGTCAATTACAGCTTCTTTAGGAGGCTCTGGTTTCGGCATTTCTAGCTTGCCTACTTCCTGACCAAGCGTGATCGTTTGACCCTTTCGGTTCGTGTTGACGGCTTTCCACATGGATTCAAAGGCTTCACCACGAAGCATGCTTTTAGGATTATCCGCACTTACAACAATACCGAGTGAAAGGATGTCAGTAATCACTGTGTCCCATGTATATTCATAACCAAGTGATGCAATCAACATCGTTGCCCATTCCCGAGTGGAAATTGATGCATTTGGGTTGAATGTGCCATCAGGATAACCTGCGACCCAACCATTTTTCTGAGCATAACCGACGTAACGTGCAAACCAGTCTTTGCTGGAAACGTCCTTGAATATCGGTTGATACTGGAACGATGCCGCTTCAGTGCTTTTACCGTACATGTCAGCAAGCAGTTTGCTGGCCTGTGCACGTGTCAAAGGACTTTCCGTCATCAAATCACCGCCGTCACCACCGACAATAAATCCGTATTTAAATAAAGCCTCTGCGCCCGATTGATAATCCTGCCCCATAGCTGGCAATGACACGATCAATATGAATGACATTAATAGTAGCGCTATCTTTTTTCTCATAGAGTAATCCTCCTTAATATCTTTGTTCTCATTATATCACAACGCTTTCAGCATAAATATTACCGTTTGGTTTCAAGATGTATTTCTAGACCTCGGCGACAACTCTTGCGCTAAATCCATCACTATCTTTAGTTAATAATGGCAACATGATGATCTTAAAGTTCTTCTGTGGAATACTTTCGAGATTCTTTAAGTTTTCCACAATAGTACACTCTTTTGCAAACATCTTCATATGATTGTCGAATGTCGTCGTACTGACCGGATCCACAGATATGGCATCCACTCCAAATCCCCTGATGTCAAACTGAAGCAAATAATCCAGCAGTTCCTCGTTGAGCACCGGAAAATCATTGAAGTAAGACTCCATGCCCCACTTTTTGCTCCAGCCTGTCTTCATAATGATAAAGTCCGATTTCTCAATCAACGCCGCATCCGCTTCGAGTTCCCTTATGCCGGGGACGCCATTTGTCAGATCCAGAATATAAGCTTCTCCTATGAAATGTTCCACTGGATATTCGTCCAGCGTCTTCCCTCCAAGCACCATATGTGCCGGTGCGTCCATGTGCGTTCCTGTATGTGAAAACATCCTGACCTGAGTCTCTGCGAATCCATTTTTCTCTATGGTAAAGCTCTTGTCGAAGACCGGCCTTTCCGTTCCTGGGTATACTGGCATTTCCTCTTCCATTTTATGCGTCAATTCGATGAACATGGGTGGGACCTCCTTATAGTGTTTCGTTGGTGTTTCTTACATTATACAAGATAGATGGGGATGTGAACAGGTACTGATTGGGGACAGGTACAAATTGGTACCTAATTTTTTGCGAAGCAAAAAATCGCGTAGTTAAGTTTCCGAAGGAAACTTATTAGCGTCTTTGTACATCTGAAATTCTTAGTAGTAAGGTACTACTTTGAAGTCAGTTTTGCACTCATTCGAGTGCAGCAGTTAGGAAAAGATAGGCACAAAAGGGCAGGTTAGGCGCAAAGTGTGCGCCGTGAAAAGCAGGGAGATCAGGGAAAGAAGAAGTTCAAAAGATGTGATGCGCACAAGTAATTAAGAATAATAAGCAGAATTAAAGCGGGTCCAGAAGGACCCGCCATACACTTAATCTTTAATTTTTTCCCTCTCTACCTGATAACATCGGTACCTACCTACTCTTTCTGCCTTTCCTAAACGCTATTCCAATCATACTGATCACAGTTCCTAAGCCATAGAAGAGTTCTGCTGGCAATTGACCTGTTTGTGGAAGTGGTGCAAGTGGGACTGGTTCAGTTAGAACGATTTCCTCTTCTGGAACAACCGGCGGTCCAAGTGGTGTTTCTTCTTCAACTTCAAGAATAAAGAGAGGTTCTACACCTGGTGAATAGACATAAAATACATCGATTACGCCGTCAATGATTGTTCCCGAAGCATTCTCTGGTGTCTCTACAAGTTCCAAGTCTTCATAATCTCTCGCCACTGTGTTGTAGCTGTTTCCTATTGGAGAAGAAAACTCAAAAATCGGATCAAGAACCCTTTCGTCAATATGGATATAATGTACACGTACAATTCCAGTTTCTGGAGTTGGAGTTGGTGGTGGCGGTGGTGGTATTGGTTCAGTGTATCTATTTGTGATATTCGCTGCAATATTACGCGATTCTTCATGGATGCTCAACTGAACATTGTTGCCACTGACAATTGAGAAGTTTGAAGGTAATCCAACTTCAGTCAGAGTGTATGTGCCATAAGTCAAACCACTAAATGTTACTGCGCCAGCACCGGTTCTGGACAATTCTGTTGATGTGCTTCCTTCTCCAGCAGGACCAACCAGTCTGAATGTGAATGTTCTGTCTGGTATTGGAGTGTCACCTGTCAAAGTTTTGTTGACTGTGATTGATCCTCGTGGTTCCTTATACTCATTCTCGAATCTAACAATTCGATCAAATCCAGACTCTACATCTAAAACGACTTCACGTGGCTCATCAGGAAGAAGTCTATAATTTGGAGGAATGTTTATTTCCACAACACGGATTAAACCAGTAGGAACTTCATATGGCTTCGTAGAACCATTTCCATCTATATAAATTGGCTCATCATTTATTACATATGAATCCTCTCCATCAAATCCAATAATTCTAAATTCGAATATTGTTCCCGGCAATGGCTCATCACCAGTGATAACTTTTTCAATTGTTATTGTACCAACGGTAGGAATACTCTCAGACCATTGTGCATATAATACAACATCAGTTGTGGTTATGGTCAACAAGTCAACAGCACGATAAGGAGTACCAGATCCATTAGATTCTGTATTCCATCCATCAAAGTTCATACCTGAGATTTCATATCCACCAGAGTTACCAAGTACTGTAACTTCAGTTCCTGTACTGTATGATGTTGGTGGTGCTGGTGCTGTACCTGAAGTTGCTCCATTACCGTTATATGTAAGACTATAAGTTGTTGTTGGTGGTGGTGGTGGTAATTTCGGTACCCATTTAGCATATAGATTAACATTCCTTGCTGGCATAGTTAAAGGATCACCAGCGACATATGGATCACCTAATCCATCATCTTGTGTGTTCCAACCTCCGAATGAGTAATTTGGTACATCAAGGCTTAGAGGTTTAGAAAGGACTGTAGCTTGATTGCCAGCTTCATAAGAGTTAGAATCAACGGGGACAAATTCTTCAAATCCTGTGAAATTGGCGTGATAAGTTATTGTATATGTTGTCGGTTTAGAATAATTATTCTCAAATGAAACAGATGGATTTAATAGTTGCGATGTAACATTTGCACTTTGTTTATTATTTTCGGTAACTAAATTATAATTCGATGGCATTCCCGACTCAGTTACATAGTAATTTCCCTGAGGTACGCCTTTTATTTCTTTTGTATTCGCTCCAGTTATAGGCACTGTAAGGTATAGTTGATCTGTTTCTCCAACAGCATAGATTTCAAATTCAAAAGTTCCAGGAATTGATGGTGTATCACCTGAAAGTGTTTTTATTATAGTGATTGAACCATCTGGAGGTACTGGCATAGAGGTTAATCTATAATTGACAGATCCCTGACCTTCATTACCATCTGGAAATATATGTGTGCCTACATAATACTTTAAACTACCAATTTCAAAGTACTTAATTTTAGGATCAACAGCTAATGTCAAGTCGGGAGTTGTATATAGTCCACCACCTCCTGAAGTTGTCATTGGTAGAATTGTGACACGATCATCTCCAATTTGTGAATAATAATCAGGATCTGTTCCAACATGCCCCTCCAAGTACACATAAAAACTTGAACCTGCAAGTTCTGTTTTAAAAAACCCCGTTTTTAAGTGGATACTGGTATTTTGTTCCGCAAACGCCCCCAAACTGCTCCCGAACACGAGCAACAACGATAATGTTATTGCCGTCAGGAATTTTAAACTCCTTTTCATAATGATTCTCCTCTCCTTAAACAAAGTTCAAAGAAAGGTCGGTTGCACTATTCGCTCCATGTACTTCAAGTGCCCAGTTACGAAGCACACTTCTTAGCGCCCTTTCCACAATTGTGGGAAAGGTCGGTTGCACTATTCACTCGACGCGTCTCAAGTGCCCTGTTACGAGCCACGCTTCATCGTGCCCATTTTCCTAATCAAAGATTAATGTGATGAAATCATTTTACCCACTTAATCTTTTTTGTAACAAAAATGTTTAGGGCGCAAAGAGCGCGCCAGGAAAGGCAGGAAATGCAGGGAATGCAAACCCAACTTCAAAGTAGTACCTTTCTACTAAGAATTTCAGATGTACAAAGACGCTAATAAGTTTCCTTCGCAC
>JAWSUW010000034.1:0-23852 GCA_033549245.1 Bacillota bacterium
CCGATATGACACCTATCAATTCCGCTGCTATGAAAGCATACCAGATCACATCTATGTTACCCAGTTTACTGAGCAAATACGCAAAAGGAAGCAATATGACAATTTGTCGGATAAACGATACGAACATACTGTAGTGTGCTTCACCCAGTCCTTGAAACGTCGTACTGAACATGATCGAAACCGCAGTAAGCGGATAGGTCAAGCTGATGATTCCAAAAGCTTTCGTTCCAATTGCAATCATTTCGTCTGTTCCATTGAATAAAAGGATCATCTCTCTTGAGAAGAACTGAAATCCGATCATACCTACCGTCATATAGATTACTGCGAATCCAAGACCAAATTTGATCGCATGGATCAGTCTTTTCTTTTCACGCGCACCAAAATTATAACCTATGATGGGCATCATGCCTTGAGACAATCCAAAAATCGGCATAAAAACAAAAGATTGAAGCTTATAATAAATTCCTAAAACCGCGACAGCGGTTGTTGAAAATCCCGCTAAAATCAGATTGAGTCCAGTCAACATAACAGAAGCCAAAGCTTGCATGATAGCTGCCGGGAGTCCTACCACCAAGATGCTTTTCAGAATTTTGGGATCCAATCTGAATTTGCGTGGTTCGAACGGAATGCTTTTCTTGATTTTGAAAACAAAAATAAGCACTACAACAAGTGAGATGGACTGTGCTGTAACTGTAGCTATCGCCGCTCCTCTGACACCCATTGCAGGAAGTCCGAACCATCCGAATATGAAAATTGGATCCAATATGACATTGATGATCGCTCCGACAAGTTGAGCAATCATAGGAAAGAACATCTCACCAGACCCTTGCAGAATACTCATGCCCGCTTGAGCATAAATTCGACCAAAAGAGAACAACATGATGATTTGGAGATAACTGGAACCATATTCAATGATGAGTGGATCGTCAGTAAACCACTCAAAGAACATTCTAGAGGTTAAAAGTCCAAGTATCGCTATTGTCACATAGAGCAAAGTTGCAATGAAATACCCATGCTCCGCAGTTGCACGAACACTTGCATAATCTTTTTCCCCGAGCTTTCGGCTCGTGAGTGAATTGATTCCAACGCCCATACCGACAAAACATGCAATTATGATCAACTGTACAGGAAAAGCCATTGAAAGAGCCGTTATGGCTTCCTCGTTGATTTGAGCGACAAATACGCTGTCGACTATATTATATAAAGCCTGCGTCATCATCGAAATCATAGCAGGCAATGACATTGCAAAAATTAATTTGGGTATTGGCATGACGCCCATTTTATTTTGTTTCAAACTCATAGCCACTCCTGTTTTTTATTTCATTATAACATAAGAAACGGGTTCCAACCGATGCTTTTACGCACTGGTCGAACCCGCCATCTTCTAGCACAAACAGTGCAATATTATTGAGTTTTTGCGATTTCTTCTAAAAACACTTCAAGGGGTTGGTTACCGACAAACTCGTACTGATCATTGATTACAATTTTTGGTACTGATGAGACGTTGAATTTGTTGGATAACTCATCAAATGTCTGAGCTTCAACCATTTCAGCATCGATCAAATCACTTTCAAGAGCGAGTTTATGAGCTTTTTGAACCGCTCCAGCACAGTGTGGACAGCTTAGTGTTACAAACACTTTGATATTGACTGGTTTGTTGAGTGCACTAACTTGCGCTAAAAGTTCCTCAGGTAATGCTTCTCCAGCACCTGAAACTTCCAAAATACCAGGGATAAATGAGTTGATTTCGTGTCCAGCTGGGATACCATTGAATTTGACACCTCTGTATTTTTTGTCCGAGTCAAGAAGTACGATGCTCGGTGCCATCACCACATTGTATTCACTTGCACGTTCTGAATCTTTTTCAAGATCGTATGTCTCTAGACTGATTTTGTCACTCAATGCTTCGATTTCCTTCATAAAAGAAATAGTCTCCTCACAAGAGTAGCAATCGCGTTCTTTAGTGAAAACTGCCAATGTGATCTCATTTTTCATACTACCGAATACTTCTTTTAATTGTCCTTGTAATTGTTCATTTAATAAAGCCATGTGTTAAACCTCCATTTATTTTATTAGCCGCGATTAATATAATCGTTGGCAGTTAATGCAGCTTTGGCGCCTTCGCTCGCAGCCACTATGATTTGCTTGTATGGTGTGTCAGTAACATCGCCTGCAGCAAAAACACCTTTCATCGATGTCTCATTGAGTGCATTGACGATGATTTCTCCTCTGTTGTTGAGGTCCAGTTGATCGATGACCAGTTGATTGTTCGGCAAATATCCAATTTCTACGAATAAGCCTTCAATTTTAAGTTCTCTGGTTTCACCTGTTGCTTTGTCGAGAACCTTGATTCCCGATACAAGTCCATCTCCAAAGACTTCTTGAATTTCAGTTTGAAGATGGATGGTCACATTGGATTGTCTTTTCAGTTGATCTATTATGATTTGATCAGCCCTGAACTCGCTTCTGTGCACCAATGTCACGGAATTTGCGATTTTTGAAAGATCGATTGCAGCTTCAACAGCTGAGTTGCCACCGCCTGCCACAACAACATCTCTTCCTTCGAAAAGTGGTCCGTCACAAATTGCACAATAAGCAACGCCTCGTCCCATGAATGCATCCTCTCCTTTGACTCCAAGCCTTCTCGGCTTGCTTCCAGTTGCCAAGATCAATGTTTTTGATTTGATGATTTCTCCACGCCCCAGTGTCACTTCAAATCCACTATCAGTCTTTTCAAAACTTTTGACATCGGCATCTTTGAGCATAGGCACATCGAGTGTTTGAACATGATGCATAAATTTCTCGACCAAACCCTCACCTGTCGCAAAGTCGATCCCCAAATAGTTTTCCACTGAAGTGGTGTCAACAACCTGGCCGCCTACCTTGTTGGATACAACACCCACTTTTAGGCCTTTTCTTTTTGCATATAATGCGGCACTGAGACCCGCGGGTCCCGAACCGATAATCAACATATCATAAAGCGCCTCTTTGTCGAATGTCGCTTTTTTGTTTTTACCGTACTGATCGTTCAAATTCATATCGAGATTAAAATCCATATTCATAACTCCTTTTTTAGAATTTTACATACAGTGGATTCAGACAGTCCTCCGAACAACTCACCGATGTCTTTTAGAGAAAGTAACGATATCTTTCTGAAATCCACGATCAAAGCATTTCTCTTTTCTTTGCTTTTGAGCAGAAGATCAACTGTTAGATTTTCCTTACGAGCTATCGTGTCGAGCTGAGCATATCCTTCTTCAATAGTTCTGATGCAATCATCACAAGTCTCTTCAAACGGGCTGCTGGTGTCACAATAGGAAGGATCGCTGTTGAAACAGTTGTCTTCCTCCCAGTCGGTTTCAATTTCCGATTTGATGGTTTCATATTCTTTAGCCGTTTTGATCAGATTGCTTTTATAGCGATCTTTATAAAGTTTGCCCTCACTCTTCACATACATCGCATAAGCTATATTGATGGATTTCATGATCTTCGATAAGTCACTTCCATTCGCGTGTATGATCAAGTGGTATTTCTGGGGATTTCTCAGACAATAAGCGAACAGCTTGAATCCGAATCTATTTTTGGCATTATTTAAAATGCTCAAGAATTTCGATCGATCCTGATTATTCATAAAGAGCGGGCGTACTTCCGAGCTGGTTTGCATGATATGATATATCCCGAAAACTTCAACGTCCCTAGCTTTTCTCGCCATATAATCACCTTACTTTCAAACTGAGTATAGCAGACAAAAACATAAAATTCAAGTACCGTCCCCTTCAATTTACAAACTATTCACATTTGACCACCATCGAAGGTGAGTACTTTGCCTAAAAACCGCTTAAGTTCTGGCGATTGCGGCGCTTCAAGTATGCTAGAATCTCCCTGCTCAATGATTTTTCCATCTTCCATAAACACGATATAATCCGCTACGCTTTTTGCAAACCCGATTTCATGAGTGACAATTATAAAGTCAATACTATCTTCAGCAAGAAGTTTGACCGCACTGAGTACTTCATGAGTGAGAATTGGATCAAGAGACGATGTCGGTTCATCAAGTAGAATCAGTTCAGGTCTTATTGAAAGCGCTCTGACGATTGAGGCTCGCTGGGATTGTCCTCCACTGATCTGATGTGGCAACTTCTCTGCATGCTCCATGAGTCCGAATTGCTCAAGTAGTTTCTTCACCTCTGGCTCAACTTCATCGCGACTCCGATGATGCACTTTTTCAAGGACCAACATGATATTCTCATAAATAGATAAGTGAGAGAACAAATTGTGGTCTTGAAAAACAAATCCGACTTTTTTTCTATAATCAACCGCATCCGACTCAACAACCATATGTCCGTTGACCTCGATGGAACCTGCCTCAAAAGCCTCAAGTCCCGCAATCAATCTCAAAAGTGTGGACTTTCCACTCCCGGATGCACCAATCAATGACAAGACCTGAATATCATCCACTTCAAGTGATAAATTTTCAATGATGCCTTTCTGATCATAACACTTCTTCAGATTACTAATTTTTAATTTCATATTCACACCTTGTAGTTTAATTTTTTTTCAAGCATTCTTACCAGCATTATAAGTGGGATGGTGAGAATCAGATAACCAATGGTCACGATGATGAATCCCTCGGGATATCTGTAGCTGATGGACTGCACCGTTTTTATAGTATTAAGAAATTCATCTGTTGCCATATATGCAAGGAGCGCACTGCTTTTTATCGTCATGGTGAATTGACCCGCAAGCGGGGGAAGAATCCCGGTGATGACTTGCGGAAAAACTACATATCTATAGGTTTGATAACGGGTAAAGCCAAACATTTTGGCAGTCTGCCACTGATTGACGTGGATCGCTTCCACAGCACCTTTATAAATGTCCGCAATATAAGCTCCTATGTAGAGTGCAAGTGTGATTGCTCCGACCCAAAACTTTGAATCCACATTGAAAGCATTCCCTATGTAATAGTATGCTATGATTGCAATTACTACGAGTGGTGTTCCAAATATGATTGTCTTGTGGATTTCTGAAATATAATAGAGTACCGCAAATTTGGATTCTCTCATCAGATATAGAATCAATCCCACAAAAATGGCCATCACAAGCGCGACAAAACTTATGGCAATTGTCGTGAACCAGCCATTCAGGATTACTCTGTAATAGCTTTGATAAGCAGAAAAATCTATGCTCTTTTCAAGAGCACTCATCGCTATGAATATATAGAACATAATATAGATCAGAATCGCCGCCGCAAAGCTGAGTTTTTTCTTCATAATGTCTCCTTAATGTGTCTTTCCATTTTTTAGGGACGTACACTGTCATATGCACGCCCCTTTGATTTATACTTTTCCTAGAAGAAAAACTCCAGTCCGTAGTCTTCGAACTCTTTGATCTTATCCAGCAGAAATTCTTCTCTGATACTCTCATATGTGCCGTCTGTTTTGGCCTTCTCAATAAAAGCATCAATTTTTTCTTTGAGCTCCGTTTCTCCTTTACGCATTGCGATTCCCCATCCTTTTGTGTTTGGGAGTGGTTCAAGGATAGCACGTGTCGTATCGGGATAGTTTTCATTGTGACGGATAATGGAAAGCGGGTCATAAATAAAGACGTCTGCTTTCCCCTGAGCTACTTCCAGTACAGCACTCGCTTCTTCTTCGATATTGCTGATTTGAGCAAGTGGTGCGTTTTCAGCTGCCCAAAGTGCACCGATGGTTCCGGTTTTGGATGCTATAATCACATCTGGATTGTTAAGATCTGCTGGTGACTCTACTTTGGAATCTTTATGGACCAACATCATCAATTGACTATTTGTATAAGGGATTGAAAAATCCACTACTTCTTCCCGTATGGGAGTGATGGTCATGGATGATATGATGATGTCTATATTGCCTTGCTCAAGTGCAGGAATTAGACTTGAATAAGCCGTATCCACTATTTCTACTTCCTTGCCTAAATATTCTCCAAGTTTTTCTGCAAGTCTCACGGAAACTCCTGTAGGTTCACCACTTTCATTTTTGGTTTCGAAAGGAGGATATTTGAGTTCCATACCCACTTTCAGCACATCATCCGAACCCTCGGACTGACATCCTGCCAAAGCTAGAACCAGCACACCTAGTATCATTATAACTATTATTTTTTTCATAAATGCCTCCATATCTGTTTGATTCCTTATATATACCACCAAAAAACCACTTTTAAACAGATTGCATCTTTGACACATTGTTGGTAATATCAAAGAGTATAATAATTTTTTGGAGGATTAAAGTGAATCAGACTGAAAATAAATCCAAACGCAAACCCGAATGGTTAAAAGTAAAAATTGATAGACCAGGAAATCTGACCCATGTGAACACACTTATCAGGTCACTTAATCTCAATACGGTTTGTGAAGGTGCAAACTGCCCAAATCGAATGGAGTGCTTCAGCAAGAAAACCGCAACTTTTATGATCCTTGGTAGTATCTGTTCCAGACATTGTAGATTCTGCAATATTGAAAGCGGAAACTTGATTCCACCAGACTTAGATGAACCCTATCGCGTTGCACAAGCTGTAAAATCACTTGGACTTAAGCATGCAGTAATCACATCTGTGACACGTGACGATTTGTCCGATGGTGGTGCTATGATTTTTGAGATGACTATTGAAGCCATAAAAAAAGAATCTCCTGATACTGTGATTGAAGTGTTGATCCCAGATTTCAGAGGGGATTTTGAAGCTCTAAGGGTAGTCATGGATGCGAAACCTAACATCATCAACCATAACATAGAAACTGTCAGCGCGCTATATGAAGCTGTAAGACCAGAGGCAAATTATGCACAAAGTCTCGAGCTCCTCGAACGCGTCAAGACCTATGACAGTTCAATATTCTCTAAATCCGGTTTTATGCTCGGTCTGGGAGAATCAGAAGATGGCGTCTATGAACTCATTAGAGATCTCAAAGCTTCAAATGTGGATATATTGACCATTGGTCAATACCTTGCACCTTCAGATTTACATGCACCGATGGTCGAGTACATTCATCCTGATCAATTCAAAGCTTATGGTGAATATGCGAAATCTATTGGTATAAGCGCTGTCGCGTCATCACCACTTGTCAGAAGCTCCTATAATGCCATGGAAACCTTTGAGGGAATCGGTTATAATAGTAAGAAATGATGCTAAGAGGTGACAAAACCATGAAAAATATACCAAACATACTGACGCTTGTTCGTCTACTACTCGTTCCTGTATTCCCAATCCTTTATTTTTCTTCCGATCCAAACGCACTCATTTATGCACTTATTATTTTTATTATTGCTGGGGTTACAGATTTGTTGGATGGATATATCGCCAGAAAGTTTGATTTTGTCACACAGATAGGTATAGTTTTCGACCCACTGGCAGACAAACTGATGCTTCTGACCGCACTTACATGTCTTTATATCGACGCCTTTATACCACTTTGGGTATTGATTGTCATGTACATCAAGGAACTCTTCATGATTATCGCAGGACTCATCTTGTTCTTTAAAAAGGAAAAGGAAGTTATGCCTGCAAATGTGTTCGGAAAATTTGCAACTATGATGTTCAGTCTGGCCGTTGTATTGATTTTGATATCACCAAATACAAATATGTTCCAATATTTGATTTTCTTGGCGGTCTCACTTAAATTGCTGGCGTTCTCATCATATGTAATCAGTCACATCAGGTACAGCAAATCCCATAAGCACCCCAATAACCATCCAGGAGGACAACAATGAAAGTTAAAATAATCACAGACTCGTGTTGCGATTTGCCTCTTCATTATGTAAAGGCACATTCCAATCGACTTGAAGTACTTGGGATGCCGGTTCAAATCGAAGGTAAGGAATATATCGACGACCTCGGCGTCACACTGAAACACGACGATTTTTATGCGAAACTTAGAAATGGCATTATGCCTACAACATCTCAAATCAATGCTTACAGATTTGAAGAAGCCTTCAGAGCCAACCTTGATGAGGGAAGTGAAGTCATTTATGTCGGATTCTCATCCGGACTCAGTGGCACACTGAATTCAGCCTTGATTGCCAGAAACATTATTCTAGAGGACACCCCCGATGCACCAATCTATGTCGTAGACACACTATCAGCGTCTGTGGGGCTCGGTGCGATAATCGTTGAGACTGTGAAGATGGCTTCTAATGGAATGGACGCACAGCAAATCTACAATTGGGTACAGTCTAATCATATGAACGCTCACCATTGGTTCGGTGTCGATGATCTTCAGTACCTTAAAAATGGAGGCAGAATCAACGCCGCATCAGCAATGGTCGGTACTGTACTCAACGTCAAACCAACTCTGATCGTCGATAAGTATGGCAAACTCAAACCATACGGCAATGTAAGAGGAAGAAAAAAATCCATGAATTTTCTCGTCTCAAAGCTTGAAGAACACTACCATCCCGAGATGACTACTACTATAATTCTTGGCCATGGCAATTGTAAGGACGATGCTGAAACGATGAGAAAGATGATTCAGGACAAATATGACAATGTTGAAATCATTGTCTCAGAACTGTCTATGACCATTGCATCACATGTCGGTCCCAATATGCTTGCGGTAGCATTTATAGGAAAGGAACGAGAATAATAATATGAAAGTAGCAGTAGGTTTAAGCGGCGGTATCGATAGTGGTACTACCGCTTTAATGCTTAAAGAACAAGGTTATGAGGTAATCGGTGTCACCATGTGGCTTTTTGACCATCAAGAGGATGAGATCGAAACGGCGGCACAGATCTCCAGACTTCTGAATATTGAACATCATGTTCTGGATTATAGGAAGTACTTTAAGGAAATTGTGATTTCCTCTTTCATCGATTCTTATGATCAAGGCCATACACCCAATCCTTGCATCACTTGTAATAAAGTATTCAAATACGGACGACTTATTGAGGACAGCATGGCACTTGGTGCAGACCTTTTTGCAACAGGTCATTATGCAAGACATGCCATCCATCCTTCAACCGGTGAGCATCAACTGAAAAAAGCCCTCAATCATAGAAAAGATCAGTCATACAATCTATATCATCTCAACCAAGAGACTCTTTCCCGGTTGATCTTTCCACTGGGAGACGCTCGGAGTAAAGAGGAAGTTCGCGACCGTTTCCTTGCGATTCATTCAGGAATTGCGAGAAAAAAGGACAGTCTTGGCATATGTTTCATCAAACGCGCTGGACATGAACTATTTTTAAAAGAGACGGAAAGTATCTCAATGAAGCCGGGCAACTTTATTGATCAAAACGGAAGAATACTTGGAAAGCATCTTGGCACTGCCAATTTTACGATTGGACAAAAAAGGAAACTGGGTAACGGACTTTCCGGCAACTTTGTGGTCATAGCCTTAAATCCAGTGACAAACGAGGTCGTTTTAGGCCAAGAGTCAGATTTACTGCACACGTCTCTGGTCATAGAGGACTTTCACTTGATTGAACCTTCTGTAGCTGATGCTCTCACTCGGTCAATTGAAGCGGTTGATGTGTTGCTCAGTCAATGGTCGGCAGTTTATCCAGCGAAACTTAGTTTAAAGGGTTCCATAGCGAAACTCGAGTTTGATACTCCGGTGAGGGCACCTGCCAAAGGACAAGCACTCGTTTGTTATCAAGGGGATGTTCTTTTGGGCGGCGGGACTATATAAGAAATACAAATGGGGACAGGTCCCCTTTTGTTTCATCCTATTTCATACGAGAAAGAACCTCGCAAAGGAAAGTGTAAACGCGTTCAGTTGAAGAAATGCTGATGTGTTCAAACGGAGTGTGCACATCATACATATTCGGTCCAAGCGAGACCATATCGATGTCGCCGACTTTTTCTTTGAGGAAACCACACTCGAGTCCCGCATGGATGGCGTCGACCTGAAGTTCTTTTTGATATATGTCCATATAAACTGTTTTCATGAGTTCTCTAACAGGAGAATCCACTTTGAAAGACCATTCAGGATAATCCGATGTGAGTGTGTTTTTTCCGCCCACAGCTTCACAAATTAGAGCCATTTGTTCATTCATAGCCTCTTTGAGTGATCTCACTGAACTTCTGATGGCATTGGTCAGTTTGATTTTGCCGTCCTTTTGCTCAAGCACACCAAGATTGTTTGAGCTTTCCACCAGTCCCGGAATTCCGGCACTCATGGTCTGAACACCAAACGGTGTCAATCTGAGCAGCATTTCAATTGCTTTAGTGTCCTTTGCTGAAAACACATCACTTGGGTCATCGATTTCTTCTAGAACAAGCGAGATGCCCGGATCTGAAATTTCAAATTCCGCTTTGAAAGTGCTCTCGATCGATGGGATCAAATCTTCCATCAGCATCACGTCTCTGTTTTTGAGTACGAATTTCATTTCAGCACGTTTTGCGATAGCGTTCATCTTCTCACCACCACCCACTTCAAAGAGTGAGAAGTCAAAGTGACCTCTCATGATGGAAATCGTGCGTCCTAAAAGTTTGATCGCATTAGCGCGGTTCTTACCTATTTCTATACCGGAATGTCCGCCGCTGAGACCTTGGATAACAAGTCTGAATGCAGCGTCATATTCATTTTTTACAAGATTGGTTTCTATTTCAGTGATATTGTTGACACCACCTGCACATGAAGCGAGCAGGACGCCTTCTTCTTCCGAATCCAGATTGATCAGGACATCGCCCTTGATATCCTTTGGATCCAGACCCATGACACCATCCATACCAGTTTCTTCCGATGTGGTGAATAGCGCTGTCAGTCTTGGGTGTTTCAATTCAGTTGAAGAAAGAATTGCCATAGCCATTGCGACCGCAATACCGTTGTCTGCGCCAAGTGTAGTGCCTTTGGTCTTTATAAAATCACCATCGACAACAATCGGGATCGGTTCTTTATCAAAATCAAATGTCAAATCATCGTTTTTCACACACACCATGTCAGTATGGCCTTGAAGTATTACCGTAGGAGCGTTCTCATATCCAGTACTCGCCGGTTTTGTAATGATCACGTTGTTGACGGAATCGCGAATCACATCGAAACCGAGTGACTTTCCAAAGTTCTCCAAATACACAGCTACAGCCTCTTCATTGCCTGATTCCCTAGGTATGCGGGTCAGTGCCTCAAAATATTCAAAAACAGCTTCCGGTTTCAAACCTTTCAGTACATTATCCATTACAATCCCCTTTCAAACTGTATTCATTCAGTTCATTCTAACATAGAAAAGCCACAGGGGGCAATCCATTTACTTCAGGATTGCAAACCCCCATGGCTCAATATTCATGGTAGATTCGAGACAAATTTTCTTTTGACCATAAAGGTCCATTTTTATACCTTGTAAGCATTTCGGCACAATTATTTCGGCAGATTCATCAGAAAAATTGAAGAGGCAGTACACAGATCCATTTTCTGAACATTTTTCATAACCAAGCACTTCACTATTTGATCCAAGATCCAACCATTTGAGGTCTACCGATTTGAACGCCTGATGTTCGTGTCTGAGTTTGATCAGCTGCTTGACGTGAGCTTTTAAATCGAGATTTTGCTTTTCCTCGTCCCATACCATGCATTGTCTGTTGCCGTCATTTTCTCCGAACAGTCCAATCTCACTGCCATAATAGACGCTTGGTGTCCCACTGAAAGTCATTTGCAGCACGAAAGCCAGCTTTACTAGTGCATCCTCCTCATGAAGGATGGTCCTGATCCTGGACGTGTCATGGCTGTCCAGAAGGTTGAATAGACTCATAGTGACATTCTTCGGATAACTCACCAAAAGTCTGCTGATGGCATCCTTGAAGGACTGCACCCCGTAATCTGAGTATAACGATTCCCTGCTGAGTAAATGCCATACCGGATATGTGAACTCGTAATTCATCACTGAGTCAAATTGATCTCCCCTGAGCCAAGGATCGGAGTTATCCCAATTCTCGCCTAAGATAAAGAAGTCCTCTTTGACCGCTCTGACATGTTTCCTTAGTTTTCTCCAGAATTCGTGCGACACTTCGTTGGAGACATCCAAACGCCATCCATCGATGTCGTAATGTTCCACCCAGTATTTTGCCACATCCAGAAGATATTTTTCTGCTACCGGATTACCGGTTCGCCATTTGGGCATATTCGGAGTGAATGCGAAGGTCTCATAGTTGAGTCTACCATGTTTCAACGGGAATCCCTTATCGCTAAGCGGAAAATTCACCACTGGGAATTCATGAATATGAAAACACTGTGCATACTCAGAATCTTCCCCTTTTTCAACAACATCCTGAAAATAGGGATGTTTGAACCCACAATGGTTGAACACCGCATCGAGAACAACCTTGATGCCAAGAGAATGTGCTTTTTCCACAAGCTCTTTAAATGTCTCATTGGTGCCAAATGCCGGATCAATTTTATAATAGTCCACTGTATCGTATTTATGGGTTGTAGGCGCTTCAAATATTGGTGTAAAATAAATGCCGTTGATCCCAAGATCGGCAATATATTCGAGTTTATCGATCACACCCCTAAGATCACCACCAAACAGCATGTCGTTGGTCACTTTGGTCTCGCTCCCCCACTCAAGGGTACCTTCGAGATCAATCGATTGGTCTCCATTTGCGAAACGTTCCGGGAAAATTTGATACCAAACCGTGTCTTTAACCCAATCTGGTGCCTTGAACACATCTTCTGCATTGATATAAGGAAAGTTGAAGAACTCACTTATAGCCTCTGTCGCTCCAGGATGGACATTCAAATCCATTGGTCCATGTGCTCCGTACATGACGCGCTTAGCTCCTGATGTCAAAACAAAACTGTATCGCATTCTTTTAAATTCCGGCTTCACAGCTATGAACCAATAATCATACCATGAGTCAGAAAAAGTCTTTTCCATTGATTTTCCCGAACCCGGATCAGAAACCCACTTGTGATTTTTCCAGTTGAACGGGTCTCCCCAAACAAGTGAGGCTTCGTCTATATCATTTTTAACCGTCCTAAGCCTGATGTGGACTGTCTCCTCATCAAATGCATAGGCGTATTTACTTTTTGCTTCATGAAAAATTCCTGTAAAATTCAAGGTCAGTCCCTCTATTCTGTAGATGTCGACAACATTTCAGTTGATTTTCACCAGTTTCGTCCGTACAATTTTGTCATATGGTACATTTTTTTGGCGAGCGACGCTGAGAGGTCATGGGATGTGATTCTCCAGATCCAGTTGCCACCCAGTGTTGAGGGAAAGTTCATGCGCGCTTTGTTGTCAAGACCAAGAAAGTCCTGCATTTGAGCGATTGCCATGTATGCCGTTGAACTCCAGACGCCTCTGATGAAGCCCCAATGGTATCCTTCTCCACGGTCGAGTTTCAAATAATCGATGGCGAATTCGCGATCTTCTTTGGCGACATTATCCATCCAACCGGATATGGTCTCATTATCGTGCGTGCCAGTATAGGCGACAAAATTTTCATTATAGTTATGAGGCAAGTAATCACTTTCTTCTCTGGCGTCAAAAGCGAACTGCAGTATTTTCATTCCAGGAAAACCGGTGTATTCTCTGAGGTCAATGACTTCCTGGGTCAAGTAGCCGAGATCTTCAGCGATGATGTTCACATCACCAAGTGCTTCTTTGATGTATTTGAACAGTTCAATGCCGGGTCCTTTGGTCCACACGCCGCCTTCTGCAGTCAAGTCACCATAAGGAATTTCCCAGTAGGCTTCAAAGCCTCTGAAATGATCGATTCTGACCACGTCAAATTGCTCTAGACTGTGTGCGATTCTCTTGATCCACCAAGAATAGTTTTGCTTTTTCATGTTGTCCCAATCGTAGATTGGATTGCCCCAAAGCTGACCGGTGGCTGAAAACGCATCCGGAGGACATCCTGCAACACAAGTGGGTTGTAAATTCTTACCGAGCTTGAACAATTCAGGATTTGCCCACACATCACAACTGTCTTCAGCGACATAAATCGGAATATCTCCGATGATTTGGATTTTCTTATCGTTTGCCACTGCCTTTAGTTCATGCCATTGTTTATAAAAGAAATACTGTGTGAACACCCAGAAGAATATCTCATCCTTATGTGTCTTTCTGAATTTCTCCACCGCAGGTGTTTTTCTGTTTTCGTAGCCTTTTTCCCATTCGAGCCAAGACTTGTTGCCATTTTCAACTTTGATTGCCATGTAAAGCGCAAAATCCTCAAGCCAAACCTTCTCGTTTTCAAAGAATACCTCAAGTTCATGCGACAACCTTACTTTGGCATTTTTATAAGCTTCTCTGAGCAAAGGCATCTTGTTGTAATAAAGCTTCTCGTAATCCACTTTATGCTTGCTTTTGCCAAGATCTGCCTTCTTCACCAATTTGGAGTCTAAAAATCCTCTCATGATCAGCTCATCCAGGTCTATAAAATACGGATTGCCCGCAAATGCTGAAAATGACTGATAAGGTGAATCACCATACCCGGTGATGCCTATCGGTAGAATTTGCCAGTTCTTTTGTCCGGCGGATTCCAAAAAATCCAAAAATGCATATGCGCCTTTTCCAAGGTCTCCAATACCGTATTCACCCGGTAAGGATGAGATATGCAACAATACGCCACTGCTTCTCTTATTCATACTTGAACCTCTTTCCTTTAAATCAACCTATTTACAACTCATGACTGAGACGTTTAATTTTTTTTATATGTAACAGTTCAAATTTCAATTTTGCAACCGTTTGCACAGTATAATTATATTGACTTTTTATACAATTGTCAACAGGAGGCGATTATTACCTCGATTTAAATTATCAGTTGCCATTCCGCCATGTTTTTTATACAATAAACTTGCAACTGGTGCAATCGGTTGCATCAAAATAAGGAGGCACATATGTCCATGAAAATCAAACAACTTGTAATTGTCCTGATGGCTACACTTGCCCTTTCAGGTTGCAGCTCTAAAGCGACTCCGGATAATGTAGATAAAGGCTTCTCAAAAGATGACATCATCTATTTCATCATGGTGGATCGATTCGCTGACAGTGATCCTGAAGAAAATCTCCAAGATGTGGACAAAACAGATTTGCGAGCCTTCCAAGGTGGAGATCTGGAAGGCATCATTGGAAAACTGGATTATATCAAATCCACCGGTGCGACAGCCATTTGGCTTACACCGATCATGTTAAACGGTCCGAATGGGTATCACGGATACTGGATCTATGATTTTGAAAATGTCGACCCGCATTTCGGAGACATGGAAACTTTCAAGAGATTGGTCGAAGAAGCCCATGCGAGGGACATCAAAGTTGTGCTGGATTACATCGTCAACCATACGGGTTATGATTCTCCTTGGCTGGATGATCCGGACAAAGAAGATTGGTTCAATCCAGATAGAGTCATAAACAACTGGAAAGATCCCGAAGAAGTGGAACTCGGTTGGCTTGCCGGTTTACCTGATCTAGACCAGTCGAATCCCGAAGTCGAAAGTTATTTCATAGATAATGCTCTCTGGTGGATTGATGAAACTGGAATCGACGGTTTCAGACTAGATACCGTCAGACACGTCCCCGAGACATTCTGGGTTACATTTACCCAAACCATCAAAGAAAAACACCCTGACTTCTTTTTCCTTGGTGAAGTATGGGATGAGAATACCAAGAAACTGGAAAGTTATCACGGGACCGGTATCGACAGCATCACCAACTATTCGCTTTATGCCGGCATAAAAAATGCCTTCAATCCGATGCCAAACATGTTTTCACTAGTCAATGCGTTTTCCAAAGAGGAGGCTTTCACAAATCCTGACCTCAACGCACTTTTCATAGACAACCATGACAATCCGAGATACATCAGCCTGAACCCAAAATATGGTGAAGAATATATGCTTCAAGCTCTGACGTTACTTTATACCTACCCAGGCATTCCAGTGCTCTACTATGGCACTGAAATATCAATGAGCGGTGGTGGCGATCCAGAAAATAGAAAGTTCATGGAATGGGAACGGGCCGAAAGTCACCCTACTCTGGATTATGTGAGATCACTCTCTGAAATCAGAGCTGAGTTTCTGGATACTTTCGAACTCATCCACTATGAAAAGGAACACATTGTCTACGAGATCTCAAAAAATGATAAAAAGCTTTTGATTCTCATCAATGCAAGCTCCAAGGAAAAGGAAATTGCATTTGACTATGAAGCAAAAGCTTTGGTTAACCATTTGACCGGAGAAACCTCAATAGAATTCAGCGACAATCATTTTGATATCACTGCCGAACCTTTTGATATCCTATTCTTCGAGGTCGAGTAAATATCTGATCCTTAAAATTTCAGCAACCGACCAAGCTTGGGCGGAGCACCCTTTTTGTGCATGAGGGGCTTCGCCCTCAAATATTTCCGAGGCACTCCCGTGAATACCTTCATCAAGATGCTGATAAAACGATTGCAAAGCTTCCTCTATGAAGGCTTTGTCATGATACGTCTTGAGGTGCGCCTCAAAATATGGTCCGAGTAGCCATCCCCAAGCAGTACCTCTATGATAGGCGCCATCTCTTGAGAGCAGATCCCCTCCATAATGCGGATGAAAATCAGGATCATCCCGTCTCAAGGTGAGCAAACCATAAGGTGTCCTGAAGTGTTCGGTTACATAGTCCACAACGGGGTTCCATTTTTGTTGATCGAGTACCGCAAAGGGCAAACTTACGGCAAAGATCATGTTAGGTCTGGGGATATCGATTGGCTGACCGTCAATAATCAGGTCATATAAATTGCCGTAAGCTTCATTCCAAAAAAGAGCGTTGAAGCTTTTTTTGACCTGATCCGCGATTTCACTAAGGCCCATACGATCCACTATCGCCTCCGCACCAATTTCCGATGCAAGTGCTACAGTCACACGAAGTGCATTGTACCAGAGCGCGTTGATTTCCACAGCCTTGCCATGTCTTGGAGTGACTACCCAGCCATTGACTTTGACATCCATCCAAGTGAGTTGGGTCTCCTCGTTGCCCGTGCTGAGCAGACCATCCGTGTCCATATAGATGTCATTGATGGTGCCGCTGATATGATGTTTCAGTATCCCCGTCATTTCAGGCAGCAGTCTTTGAATCGCTTTTTTGTCACCAGTATGCTTGTAATAGTTATAAATCGCATTGAATAACCAGAGCGTGCCATCTGAAGTGTTGTACATCGGGGCTTCGCCTTCATCCGGAAAATTGTTCGGAATGATGCCGCGATAAGCCTTGGAAATAAATCCGTCGATCATCTCAAGTGCCTCATCATATCGACCTGTCACAAGTGTCAGACCAGGCAGTGCAATCATGGTGTCTCTTCCCCAGTCCGTGAACCATGGATAACCTGCGATAATCGTCTTTTTGCCGGTATTTTTTCTGTAGACCACGAAATCATCAGCGGCTTGTACCAGCCTGTTGATCTGAGGATCCTCAAATCCCGCCTTTTCAATCAGCTCGTCATATCTCTGCGTTCGGCTTAGAATGACATCTTGAGCCGGTTTGAATTCCGGTTTTAGGTTTAAAGAAATTTCAATTCTGTTTTTTCCTGGAATGAGGTCGTATGAAAACCTTCCTAAAATGACATGCTTTTCAACATCCGGATAACCACGATCTGTTTCTATCGGATAATAGCTCTGACCGCTGTATTCACGACATGGGATGTATTCACCAGAGGCTTTCATATACACATTATACTTTTGGTCCGTTATATGAAGCACTCCACTCTCGCTATCTAGCTCGGCAGTATAATTTTCGAGTTCTGGAGTCTCAGTGTCATGGTGGTCTCTGAAATTGTAATAAGGCGTTAAGTTCACCTTTCCGGCACGATCCACATTGATATCATAAACTAGCGCCAAATCGTCGCCACCATGGCTCATGGCAATCGTCTTTTTCATCGTGACATCTCCCTGTGCATAAGTCAGTTGAACGCTCCCTTTATGCACATAATCCACAAAATTGCTGTCTGTTTCAGTTGAGGATGCCTTATTCTCAAATGTCATATCAAATTGCCCATCACCAAAATCAAAGGTTTCAACCATTTTTGAGATCAAGTGGACCCTCTCAATCGGTGGGTTCATACTCACTGTATAAAGTGAATGATATTTTCTGCAATTGGCGCCATCCAGTGTTCCAAAACTGTAGCCACCTAGTCCATTGGTCATCAGATATTCATGATTCATTATATGTTCTATTCGTTTATTCATTTTATCACCTCTTTTTCGGTATCGTTTCCAGTGCTAAAAAAACTTCACTCAGCATAGCTGAGTTGCCTGATATAATCAGTCCTTCACCTTCAAATCCGTAGGGTTCCCCGGGAATTGTTCCCGTCACACAACCGGCTGATTCCGCCAGCATTCTTCCTGGTGCCAGTTCCCACAGGTTTTTTGAAAACAAAATATGGCACCCGTTTTTCCCCGACGCGACAAACGCGAAATCCACAGAAGAAGCTCCTTGGATTCTTATTCGCATTGCCTTTTCCATCAGTGCTTCCATAGCTTTAAGCTGAAAATTTCTTGATCCAGGATTTGACTTTGAAAAATCACCAAATGTCACAATGGAGGATCTTAACAATTTTGAAGGATCTAGGGTGATTCGCTCATCGTTCAAAAAAGCACCTTCTCCTTTTATGGCATGATACACTTGACCCAGCTCCGGTAGAGCAATCAGACAAAATATGGGTTCATAAGCTTCCATGAGTGCGATTTGAACGCCATAGTATGGGATGCCCATGGTGTAATTGACCGTGCCGTCTATTGGGTCACATACCCAAGTCCGATGTTCATCGAGTTCGAAATGATTTTCTTCCTCCCCCATGAAGCGATCCCCAGGGAAATGACTCAGCAATTCTTCCTTTATGAATCGTTCCATCTCAAAATCACGCTTAGTCACGATATCTTGACGCCCTTTGTCCAGGACCTGTAGTGTATTGATGTCACATGACAAGATATCATTGATGGCATCCTGCACGATATGCTTGACGATTTGTAATTCTCTATTCACTGTATCACTTCCTTTTCCATCAATTGAACACATTATAACGCTTTTTTAATGTTAAGTAAATTTATATTGACAACAGATGCAATATTTGATAAATTATTAACAAGCTTATGATAGCAAATTATACCTAAGGGAAAAGAGTATTCTAATCTCAAAGGAAAACATTCTATCGTCTATTTTTATACGAATGTGAACCCCTTTGAGCACTCTGCCCTAAGGGGTTATTATTTTTTTGGAGGACAATATGGCATCAATAAAGGGACTTCTTGATTTACTTTATAAAGATGGGGATCTGGCGGATGAATCGCTCGTTCACATCATCGAAAACATTACCGAGGAAGATAGACTTCATCTCTATGCACTTGCGCTCGACAAAAAAAATCAGCACTACAAAGATACAGTTTACATGCGAGGGCTGATCGAGTTTACTAATTACTGCAAACAAAATTGTGACTACTGCGGCATCCGCGGCAAAAATGACAAAGTCGATCGTTACCGTCTCAGCAAGGAAGCCATACTCCATTGTTGTGAGGAGGGGCATGCTCTTGGTTATAGAACCTTTGTCCTTCAAGGTGGGGAGGATCCATTTTATACCGATGAAATATTGGTCGACCTCATTGAATCCATCAAAAAAAGTTATCCTGACTCAGCGATAACTCTATCTATTGGTGAACGTTCCTATGAAAGTTATGAAAAACTGAAAAAAGCTGGAGTGGACAGATACCTGCTCAGACACGAAACCGCATCCAAATCGCTTTATGAATCACTTCATCCCAACATGTCATTCGAAAACAGACGCAGATGCCTCAGTGATCTCAAAACACTCGGATATCAGGTGGGCGCTGGGTTCATGGTTGGACTTCCAGGGCAAACCTCTGCGGATCTCGCTGCTGACCTCAGATTTTTAAAAACACTTGAACCGGAAATGATCGGTATCGGACCATATATTCCCCATGACGAGACACCACTTAAAGGCTCTACAGGGGGTACTGTAGAACAGACACTTGTCATGGTCGCTCTAACCAGACTCATGCTTCCAAAGGCACTGTTGCCATCCACAACCGCAATGGGCACACTGGATCCAAAAGGAAGGGAAAAAGCTCTGAAGGCAGGAGCAAATGTCGTCATGCCCAATCTCTCACCTACTGATGTTCGTGAAAAATATGAGCTTTACAAAGACAAGATTTGTACGGGAGACGAAGCCGCACATTGCCGTCAATGCATTGAAGGCCGTATAAAAAGTGCAGGCTTCCGAGTGGATATGGGTCGTGGTGATCACGTTTCCATATCGGGTCCCTCAGAAGCCTCAAGTTTACAAATTGAATTAAATTTAAACAATTAAAGCATTTTCACAATACCGTTCATTACTACCTGAATAACGATAAAAACAACTATAAAGGCTGCAGTGACAAATACGTTGCTCAGCCTTGATGTGTCTGCGGATTGCTCTCCATCCTGGTTGATGTAATAATCCGCTCTCAAGCCGAGTACCAGATCTATAAGATTCATGAGAATCAACAAAATCACGGTATAGTTGAACAATGCCTTGATAAGGTCGAACCCTTTAAGAAATGTCGTTCCAAATAATTTCGGATCAAAAAACACATCGAGAATGTTGCCTTCTATCATTGCAAGTGCAAACACCCCAATCATACCTAAAAATGAGATCCCTACAAACGCTTTGATAATCGTGGAGAAAAGTTTTCTACCGAGTGTGGATTCAGAAAACATCATTTTTTCAAGAGGATGGATCAATTTTTCATATTGATCATCGTATGCTTTAACTGATATCTTTGCAATGTCCTTGCCCAAAATATGTCTAACACTTGTAGTGTCTTCCACTATAAGTGAACGATCATCATGTCTGGCCAGTTCAAAATACTGGTCTTTTTCTTCTTTTGTCAAATCTTCCACATGGAGCACTTCTCCATATTTCATGTGTATGCTGAGTGCATAGCGCAAATGTGCTCTTTTTCGTGGTATAGGTTGTTTAGTTTCGCTCATGTGAACCCTCCGTAAATATAGTATTATTATTTATACCCGTTATATGTAGTTCAATCACTAAGGATATTATAACACAAATCATTCAAATACATAAAAAAACAGGGCATCACCAATTACTGGTCACTCTGCCCTGCCTTAACCATATTTTCCAGCTGTGAGATCAATTTCCTTTTCTCTTCAATCACTTCGCTCAGTACTTTATATGCCTGATTATCATAGGATTCATTGTCCATGACCATTCTGCCCTGAATGTCAAGAATCAGAGCATATAAAGCATTCTCCTGTTCTATGGCGAACTTTATAAGCTCCCTTCGATCACTAGTTGTCGGTCCGATAATTGTCCTGGAGAACTGATTCACCAGTGATGAAATCTTATCATAAAAAGCAAAATCCAAATCCTCAGCCATATCGTTGGTGATCCCATGGATCAAACTCTCGTAATGAGCAATATCGTTTTCAGTGGACTTGATCAAAACGTTCATGACCATTCTGATTCTTACATCGCCTTGATCATCCCTCGCCTTTTCAAAAATCTGTTTTCTTTTGTTGCTTATCTCAACGCCCTTTTTAAGAACATCGCGTATATCGTACATCCAATCACCTTTTCTTTAAAATTCCCTTTATAAGTATAACCATTATCACTTACGTAATCAACAGTTATTATCGGTGACTCATAGCTGGTCAATGACGGTCTTCAGGCAATGCCACCCAAGCGTGCCACATTTTACTCGAGCTGGCATTTTGGAAAGCCCCTCAAAGATTTGTGCATCCTCAAGGACATCGACCATTTCTTCCGAGATGCTCTCGCCTTTAACCATGGACAAATAGGCATCACAAATCATTTTTGCATCCATCACGGCTTTGTCTTTGATCAGATCGATCATGATGGACATGGACGCCTGACTGATGGCACATCCTGATCCGCTGAATGCCGCATCCTTGATTACACCATTCTCCAGTATAACTTCCAGAGACAGATCATCTCCACAATTCGGATTATTGCCACGCTCCACATGGGTGGCGCCTTCCAGAGGTCTCTTGTTGTGGCCGCTTTGATTGTGCCACATGATGGTTTCAGTATACATCGACATATCCGAACACCTCCCTTGCATATTTGACCGCTTCCACAAATTTGTCGATATCTTCAATCGTATTGTAAAATCCATAACTTACCCTGCATGAAGCTGAAAGTTCAAGATGTTTCATAAGAGGTTGAGTACAGTGATGTCCTGCCCTGATGGACACCCATTTCTCATCCAAAAGCGATGCCACATCATGTGGGTGGATGCCTTCCACATTGAATGTGATGAGCGCTCCTCTTTTGCTTATGTCATCGGGACCATAGATCTCGATGAAAGGCAGTGCCTTCAATTTTTCCAGAGCATAACTCGTAAGTGCCATCTCGTGCTCATGGATTTTTATCAATCCATAGGATTTTATATAATCGATAGCGGCCATCAGTCCCACGACACCAGCTACATTTTGGGTGCCGGCTTCAAACCTTTCAGGAACACCGGCATATGTGGTCGTCTGCTCTGTGACATATTCAATCATGTCACCTCCTGTCAGAAATGGCGGCATTGCCTCCAGCAGTTCTTTTTTTGCAACTAAACCACCGATGCCTTGTGGTGCATACATCTTGTGTCCTGAAAATGTGAAGAAATCCACATCGAGCTCTGTAAAATCAATCGGAATGTGACCAATCGCCTGAGCACCATCCAATATAACGACAGCACCTACATCGTGAGCACGTTTCAACAGCGCCTTCACATCGTGGATTTTACCAAGTCCGTTGCTGATCCATGGCAGTGCAAGTATTTTAGTTTTGGCTGTGATTGCATCATTTTCAAATGTACCCGTTCGGTCGAGATATAAGTATTTCAGTATCGCACCTTTTCTTTTGGCGACCAGCTGAAGAGGGACGATCACACTGTGATGTGCATCTATTGAAACGCAAATCTCATCCCCCGCTTTGACATTTTCCATCACGTGGGTTTGTGCAATAAGATTCAATGCTTCTGTTGCATTTTTTGTGAAAACTGTCGAATATCGCTCATCAGCTCCCAAAAAATCAAGCACTTCCTTGCGCCCGCGATCATACAGTTCTGTGGATTTGACGCTGAGCTGGTATGCACCGCGATGTGGACTGCTGTTGGATGTATTGTAATACGAATTAGTTCTGCTGGTCACGATATCCGGTTTATGGGATGTTGCGGCATGATCCAGATAGACCATCTCCGGGTGAGTCTCATAAATCGGGAAGTCTCCTTTATGATTCATTGTTGTCACTGGGTCAACCTCCCGTCCAAAGCGTCCATCAGCTGAGTTCTGAGGTTCACGTCGTCAATTTCAAGCAATATTTCATCAAATGCCGCCTTGACAACAAGTTTTTTTGCCTCAGTAGCAGAGAGCCCCCTACTCATCAGATAGAATAATTTTTCTTGATCCACTTGACCAATGCTTGCCGCATGTTCTCCAATGACATCATCTTCGGAGCACAAGAGAGCTGGGATGGAATCTGTTTTAACATTCTCGCTGAGCAGCACAACCACTTCTTTTTCTCTTCCCACAGATTTTTGCGAACCCGTCTCGAAAATAAGATTGCCACGGAACACTTTTTTGGCATCACCGTCAAGAGCACCCTTTGAGAGTATGACCGATTCAGAATGAGCACCACGGTGTCTCATCGTATAAGAAAGATCCATCAGAGAGCCTTGATCGCCATAGTAAAGTGATTTGATGGACGACCTGCTATTTCTGCCTGCCAATACCGAATCGTGCGAGAGTGCACTGAAACCAGAGCCAAGTTGCACATCTACGACTTCGACTGAACCACCGTCTTCCACTATGGAGAAGTTTTGATCGAAGAATTGGTCGGATGGCTTAAGTTGCTGAACTTTGATGAGTTTTATCCTGCTACCTCTCTTCGCAATCAG
>JAWSUW010000035.1:0-23849 GCA_033549245.1 Bacillota bacterium
GAATCAATCACATGAAATACGATCCGATGAAGCATCATGTAATCTCTGCGACCAGTTGCACAACAACAGGTCTTTCACATATGATGAAACCACTTGTCAGCACAGAAGAGACGTCTCGTATCGTAACCGCATCAATGACCACAGTCCATGCGGCTACCAACAACCAGAGCATATTGGATGCAGCTCCGGGTGCCGGTTCAGGGGACCTCAGAAAAGACAGATCACTTTTCAACAACATCATTCCAACGAGCACAGGTGCTGCCATCGCACTTGAGGTAGTCATGCCTGAGATCAAGAGCATCGGATTCATGGCGGATTCAATTCGCGTTCCAACCAGCACAGTATCACTTATATCACTCAATCTTACATTCCATACGACACTAACGGAAAATGGAGAGCCTGTGATCACCAAAGAGTTCATCAATGATGTCTATAAGAAAGCGAGCGAAGGCGCTCAAAAGGGTCTTCTTTATTTCAGTAACAATCAAAACGTCTCCTCAGATCTTATGGGCATGCAAGCTGCTATTGTCATAGAAGGTCAGGAAAATCATACCAGAACAGGAGTTTTGCCTCTCAATGCGGAAACCTTGTCACGCCTTGGAATTGAAGTGACTCAAGATGCAAATCTACCTGTGACCCATGCCAAAATTTTCGGATGGTATGACAATGAGTTCGGTAGCTACGTCAATTGTTTGGGAAAATTGACCAAGTATCTCGACAAAAATCTTATATAACCATTAACTCTGCCCCTTCATTCGAAGGGGCTTTTTGATGCGTTCGCAATTGTTAAGCGTCTCAAATAATGTTAAAATACAGATAATAACAGGTACGTGGTTGTCGATTGAGACAAGGAGGCATTATGAAACGGATTCTTTTGTGGGTTTTAAGTATACTAATGGTACCAGTTCTGATATTTGTGTTATTTCTTGCATACAGCATCACTACGGAATACAAACCGGATGAGGTGGAGGAAGGCATCATCTTAAATGAGAAGACAGTTAATGAAGTAGAAATGTCATCATTTCAGGTGACCACCTACAATATAGGCTATTGCGGTCTTGATGCTGCACAGGATTTTTTCATGGACGGTGGTACAATGTCGCGTTCATCCAGTCTTGAGCAAACAGAGAAAAACCTGTTTGGTGTCCTTAAATTCATGACTGAGACAGAATCTGACGCTTATCTGCTCCAAGAAGTGGATGAAGACTCCTCAAGAAGCTTTAAGATCAATCAAGTGGAGCGGATTGTCGAAGAATTTCCTTCATACAGCAGTACTTTCGCTTATAATTTCAGAACGGGTTGGGTGCCTGTTCCTGTAGCTAATCCAATGGGTAAGGCCATTTCAGGTCTGTTGACGCTTTCTAAAACGAATCCTGATACGACGACCAGATATCAGCTTCCTGGCGATGAGCCTATTCCAAACCGTTATTTTGATTTGAAACGTGCAATCTTAATGAATACGTATCCACTGGACAATGGGAAAACCCTGATTCTTATGAATGTACATCTTTCAGCTTTCGACAAGGGTGGATTGATCAGGGCACAACAGGTTGAATGGTTGATCAGTTATATTGAAGAAATCTACGACCCAAATGAGAATTACTTCATCATCGGTGGCGACTGGAATCATTTGTTGTCACAAGAGTTTTTTGATCGTATCGAAGGGGAACCTGAATCATGGATCGCCGTAATTCCTGATTCGATTGAAGCGACTGGATTCAAACTTGTATATGATGAAACAGTCAATACAGTTCGCTCATTGGTCACTCCTTATGAATCTGGCGTGAGTTTTGAGACGGTTATAGATGGTTTCCTCGTTTCACCAAACGTAAAAGTAGTCTCCGTTATGGGGCACGACCTAGGCTTCAAGGATTCTGACCATCAGCCTGTGACTGCAGTGTTTGAGTTTGAGGAGTGAAGAGCAGGGAGAGCAGGGAGAGCGGGAAAAGCAGGGAGAGCAGGAAAAGCGGGAAGATCGGGAAGTGCAGGAAAGTCAAAAGAGTTTAAGAATGGGCATGTTTTGACCTTGAACTTGACTTTAGATTTTCCTGCCTTCCCTGTACTCCCTGTACTCCCTGCCTCTCCCTGCATTAAATGAAAGGACATAAAATGATATTTTCACATAATCTATTAGATCTGCACACACATACTGTGGCAAGTGGCCACGCCTATAGCACTTTACTTGAAAATATTCGAGCCGCAAAAGCAAAGGGCATGAAAATCATCGGAATATCTGACCATGGACCGATGATGCCTGATGGGGCGCATCATTTCTATTTTCACAATCTGAAAATACTGCCAGAGTTCATAGAAGGGATAAGAGTACTTAAAGGTGCTGAAGTCAACATCCTTGATGAAAGTGGTGAAATTGACATCAAGGGTAAAGCTCATGGAATCCTCGATTATGCCATCGCAAGTCTTCACGTCCCTTGTTTTGATAATTTGGGCACAATTGGCAATACCAATGCTTTGATTGGTGCAATGAAACATCCGGTTGTCAAAATTATCGGACATCCTGATGACAGTAGATATCCACTTGATTATGAACGGTTTGTTCTAGCAGCTATTGAGCAACATGTTCTGATTGAGATCAACAACAGTTCCTTGTGGCCGACGGCAACACGTGAAGGCGCAAACGAAAACTATAAAACATTACTTGGCTATTGCAAACAGCATGGTGCTGCGGTGATCATCGGAAGTGATGCCCATTTTTCAGAGCATGTTGGTGCTATGGAAGAAGCCGTATTGATGCTTGAGGAAATGGAGTTCCCATCTCATCTTGTTGCTAATTTTGATGAAGAGTTGTTTTGGGAGTATATTAAGGGATAAGGGAAGAGCAGGAAGAGCAGGAAGAGCAGGAAGAGCAGGACAGTCAAAAGAGTTTAAGTATGGGCATGTTTTGACCTTGAACTTGACTTTAGAGTTTCCTGCACTCCCTGCCTTGCCTGCCCTTCCCTGCACTTCATGATTTCTAGGTACCAATTTGTACCTGTCCCCAATTAGAAAATCCAATTTGAAAATCTGGAGGCCATATGAAAATACTACTATTCTTAACTAAAGGGGTTGAACTCATTGAGATGAGCGCATTTGTAGATGTGTTCGGATGGAATAGGAGTTTCAATCATTCGGATACACTAATTGTGACGTGTGGTTTCAGAGAAGAGATTGTCACTACGTTCGATGTCAAGCTGAAGGTGGATCTGCTCATTGATGATGTGGTTTTGGAAGAATATGATGCCTTGGCAATTCCGGGTGGATTCGGAAATTATGGATTTTACGAAGATGCTTACAACGAAAAATTCCTCGACCTCATCAGGGCATTCAACGATGCGGGGAAGTATATCGCGACTGTTTGTGTGGCTTCACTGCCTCTTGGCAAAAGTGGCATATTGGTAGGGAAGCGGGCTACGACATATCATCTCATGGAAGGCAGACGGCAAAGACAACTTGAGGCATTCGGGGCAATAATTGATAAAGACCCGATAGTGACGGACGGCAATATCATCTCGTCTTGGTGTCCATCCACAGCGGCGGGAGTTGCATTTAAATTGCTTGAACAATTGACATCCAAAGAAGCTGCAGATGAAATCAGAACCATTATGGGCTATTAAACTTATAGATTCAAAAGGAGGCTAACATGTCAGAATCATTGAAACAGGAATTTTGCGAACCTTGTTCATTGGGCACACCACCACTGGAAGGTGATGAACTGGAAGCTCTTTATAAGGAAGTCGACTCGGAATGGGAACTTGTAGAAGGAAAAAAAATCACACACAAATACAAGTTTAAAAATTTTAAGGAAGCACTTGAGTTCGTCAATAAAGTCGGTGAAATTGCAGAAAATGAGGGACATCATCCAGATATAGAACTTGGGTGGGGAAGAGTCGCCATCAGTCTTATGACACACAAAATTGGAGGTCTTTCCAGAAACGATTTCATTATGGCATCTAAGATCGATGACTTGAAATAATATCATCTACCAAACACTCACAGTAAATATTGTGAGTGTTTTTCATTGTAATCTTGGTACTTGTTGCGGTATAATAATAGGATTGAAAAAAATTTTTTATATGGAGTGTATATAGGCATGATAAAACGCAGTGACCCATTTGAACTGAGTGTGGAGTACGACCTTTTCAACTCTTCTTTTGGCAGTGAAGTACTGGAACTCTTTGAAATAGAATCACTTATTTTTGAATGTGAAAAGAGCATCGTATATAAAGTCTACAGAAAAGCTGATTTCAATGTTTTTATGCTCATGGCTTTCAGAAAGTTAAGTGATCCGGATCTCAATATTGAAAGTCTGGCTGACCTCTATCACGACAGAATTTCGGAAACCTTATTTATTGGGGAAACAGACACCTTTCAATATGTCATCAAACCATTTGATGAAGGTATGGGTAGAATCCAGTAGAATATATTTCATAATCTTGTTCCCATACTCCTTTAAAGTGTTAAAATGATGATACAGGGCACGAAAAGGAGTCATACATATGGTGTTAATAACGATCTTATTTTTGGCAATATTATTTTATTTGTTTTTAACAGTTCAAAACCTCAACAAGAAAGTCCGTTTTCAGGAAACTCAAATAAGACGGCTTTATAGCAACATGGACTTTTTGAAAAAGAAGTTGGACGGACTCGAACCTCAAAACTCAAAGGAAACACCGGAGTTAGTTGAAAAGATTGAACAAACTCTCGATCTCATCGAAGCGGATGAGGTCATCAAAGAGCAGGTTACAAATGAAGTAGAATCAAAATCTCTGAAAAAAAAGAATCTGTTTTCCGTGGAATCCATCATTACCAAACTTGGCATTCTTATGCTATTGATTGGTGTGGGTTACATATTCAAACTCGCATATGACAAAGGTTACTTCACAGAGCAGCTCGCTTTGATCACGGGTGCTTTGATTGGATTTGCATTGATCGGAATCGGTGAACGCGTCAGGCGAAAGAACCGTCAGATTCTGAGTCAAGTGCTCTTCGGAGGTGGCATAGCGACATTTTTTATTACAACGTATGCGGCTTACCAGGTTTACGGTTTCCTGTCGAGTGGTATGGCATTTGTCATATTGTCCGGATTGACACTGATGACTTTTGGAATTGCAATCTATGTGGACCAACCGATCATGTCGGTCATCGGCGTTCTCGGTGGACTCCTGACTCCGTTTATGGTTGATCTGGATTTCTTGGGAATCAACGGATTAGGAATTTATATGCTGTTTCTAGCTATTGCGAGCATGGGAATCTATGTTTTTAAGAAATGGCGATTGCTTCAGTTTTCTACGGTCATTGGAATTTTTGCTCTGACCGGTTATTTGGTGCAGCTTGGTATATTCACACTTTATGAGCAATATTTATTGGCAAGTCTTATCGGAGTACTGTTTTTAATATTCCAATGTGTAGAATATCTTATGACTTATTTGAATAAAAACGTTAAGTCAGAGTACAATCTTGGAACATTGATCATTGGAGCGCTGCCGTTTGTTGCAATACTTCAACTTAGAATTCTACTAAATTTGGAACCTGAAGTATGGAGTTTGATCTGCATTCTTATCGCCGCACAAAATATAGTCTTTTGGATATTGCTTTACAGAAAAGAGGGGTATAGTCTTATCACAGACATACTGCTTGGCACCTCAGCAGTGTTCTTAATGTTTGCAGGTCTTCTTTACTTTGAAGGCGATATTCTTGCACTGTCCATTTTAGCAATTGGACTGCTGTTTTCAATCACTGGAGAACGTAAAGCCCATCGATATACAAAAATTGCCGGTCATGTCATTTTCATAATTGGCTTTTTGATCGCATTCATGGAAATGGGGAACAACATGTTCCTTGAGACAGTCCTGTGGTCAGATTATTTGAGTCATACGATAGTCCTCGGTTTTTTGGTTATGAGTATTTTTCTGCAGAAAGACCTAATGAAATGGATTTATGGAATCTTATCGTTTGAAATATATGCGTTGATTTTTTTACAAGCAGTGATATGGCAGTTCACAAAAGATAGTGAGGTCATGATCGCAGCTATGGTATTATGGCATGGGATTTACCTCTTTGGACTCTACCTTGCAAATGGAAAAATGAAAATCGTTCCCAATCTGAGTCTGTTGATTATGTCATCAATCCCTTTGATTGGCAGGATCTCTTGGATAGGTATAGACTTGATTAAGAATGAATTCAAGGTCTACAATTTTGTTGCCTTTGTGATTTATGGTGTTGCGCTTTATGGTTTTGCTCATTATAAAGCGCCAGACTGGAAGCATATTGAACGTATGATTATGAAATGGTTCGCATTTGTTATGCTCAGCATCGCATCTCTCGTTGATCTTTATAACCTGACGGACCACTTTGGATATGGACTATTTATGTTTGGTGTTTTTGTGGTACTCATGAACCGCTTCGAACTCAATCAAATGGATAAGGTGACCACAAGACTACGCACAATTATCAGCTCCATCTGGTTATTTTTGATGACAGGGTACGTTTTGTTCGGGATTGATCAATCCACGTTTTATTTCACGAAATTATTGTCGGATGCAGGATTACTGGGTGTTTTATATTTGACGATTAAGCGATTGAACCTCAAACCGGAGATTAGGTTGTTGATTCACTGGCTCGTATATCTTATAGTGATCTATCAGAATTTTGAAGGTACGGACGGAACCATCACTTTGCTCTGGGCAGGCTATGCAATCGCTGTACTTACTTTTGGCGTCCTCAAGGGGCTTCGCAACTTTGCAAACATCGCATTACTCATGATTGTCTTTGTTGCCGCCAAGTTTATAGTGGTGGATTTGAGCACAGTCAGTATCTTATGGAAAATAATAACTTCAATGGTTTTTGGATCAGCACTATTGATTCTGAGTTATGTCCTTCAGCCCTTTCTTTCTAAGAAGGAGTAATGGAGATTAATGCAAAAAAATAATTATCAGAAAATTCAATAAAAATATAGACAATGAAAATGAGTCATGATATTATTATTTCAAATGTAACTAGTTTCAAAAACAATCAAATTTCCTCCGAAATCACTTCGGAGGAAAAAAATGAAACAAATTGTAACTAGTTACAAAATGAAAGGGGGATATTATGTCAAAAGAACCTAAAGAAGCAATGGTGCATGATGATTACGCACACGAACCAGTACCTGACAGTGCAAGAAGAGGACTTCTCTCCATGTCCATGGTTATGCTTGGATTTACTTTTTTCGCAGCCAGTATGTGGACTGGAGGAACACTTGGAATGGGGTTCAGGGTTTTTCCGGATTTATTGATTGTTGTACTTTTTGGTAACCTTATTTTAGGTGTTTATGGTGGATTCTTAGGATTTGCAGCAGCAAAAACCAATTTATCCACACATGTTCTGGCACGTTATGCTTTTGGAGTGAATGGATCAAAACTACCTTCATTTATGCTCGCTTTTACTCAAATCGGTTGGTTTGGAGTAGGTGTTGCAATGTTTGCATATCCCATCAACAAATTTACAGGCATCTCAGTTTGGCCGCTGATCATCATTGGCGGTGCATTGATGACTGCAACGGTGGTTATTGGATTTAAAGCCATTGAATGGATCAGTAAAATAGCCGTTCCGGCAATTATTATATTAGGAATCATGTCAGTTACAAGAGCTATAACAACAATGGGAGGAGTAAAACCACTTCTTGATGTGCAACCTGCTGAGTCTATGACACTGGCAGTCGGGGTAGCACTCGCAGTTGGATCCTTTATCAGTGGAGCAACACTCACACCAGACTTTGTTCGCTTTTCTAAAACAAAGAAAATCGGTGTATCCGCAACAGTTATAGGATTCACATTTGGTAACAGTTTGATGTTCATGTTTGGTGCACTTGGCGCCATTTCCACAGGAATGTCAGATATTTCAGAAGTACTTGCTGCACAAGGCCTTCTTGGAGCTGGAATTGCACTTTTAGCACTCAATATTTGGACTACAAATGATAACGCACTTTATGCATCAGGTCTGGGCTTAGCCAACATCACTGGTCTAAAGAGAAAGCATCTCACAATAGCAGCGGGTGTTATAGGAACAATTTTCGCGATTTTCCTATATAACAACTTTGTTGGTTGGTTGAATTTCTTGAGTGTATCTTTGCCTCCAATTGGTGGTATCATTATTTCAGATTTCTACCTCAGAAGAAAGAAAATTTACCCACTAGCATCTGAACATAAGTTTATGAGTGTGAATTGGGCATCCATAATTGCTTGGGGTCTAGCTATAGGAGTATCGGTTATTTCACCGGATACAGGTTTCTTATCAATAGCACCACTCAACGCCATACTTTCTGCAATTTTCTTCTATTACGTTTTAGATATGGTTATGAATGGCAACAAGGTAGTAGAGGCTATACCAGAGCAATTGAATTGATGACAGGAGGACATGAATGAAATTAATCATTAAGAACGCAAAACTGAGAAATCATGAAACTTTGATGTCGATCGGCATTGATAATGGAAAAATCGTAGCTATTGATCATCATATTGATGCAGATGCCGAAAAAGTGATAGATGCAAAAGGGCATTTGGTTTTACCACCATTCATTGACCCACATCTGCACCTGGACGCAGTTCTCAGTGTAGGTGATCCTAGATTCAATGAGTCGGGCACATTGCTTGAGGGAATACAGATATGGGGAGAGAGAAAGCCGTTTCTGACAAAAGAAATCTTAAAGAAAAATGCCATTGAAGCCATCAAATGGGAAGTTGCCAATGGTGCATTAAAAATAAGAACTCATGCTGATACGACTGATTCAACACTCCTTACTGTGGAATCATTGCTTGAAGTAAAGGAAGAAATGAAAGAGTTGGTTGACCTGCAAATCGTAGCATTTCCACAAGACGGGATATTCACGACTAAAGAGGGTCTTGATCTGATGAAGAGATCACTTGAAATGGGTGTGGACGTCGTAGGAGGAATTCCTCATAATGAATTCACAAGAGAAGATGGCGTAAAAGATGTTGAAACAGTATTTGAACTGGCTGAGAAATTTGATGCATTGATTGATATACATGTGGACGAAACAGGTGACGAACAGTCCAGATTTGTGGAAGTCATGGCAAAGGAAACCATAGTAAGAGGTTGGCAAGGTCGGGTAACTGCAAGTCATACCACTGCTATGCACAATTACAACAATGATTACGCCTTCAAATTGATTGGAATCCTTAAGCGTGCTGAAATGAATATGATTACTAACCCATTTGACAATTCTGTACTTCAAAACCGTACGGATGGTTATCCTCGAAGAAGGGGGCATACACGTGTAGACGAACTGCTCGCTAGAGAGGTCAACGTCAGCATCGGTCATGACAGCATAATGGACCCGTGGTATCCAATGGGAAAAGGAAGTATGCTCCAGGCTGCAAATTTACTCCTTCATACAGCTCACATGAGCGGTTATAGTCAAGTCTCACAGTTGATTGACATGATCACTGATAATTCCGCTAAAACTATGAACCTTGCAGAGGGGTATGGTATAAAGGTTGGCAATCAAGCAGATATAATTATCCTTGATGCCACATCAGAGTTTGATGCCATCAGACTTATGAGCGAATGTCTTTTTGTCATTCGAAAAGGCAACATCGTAAGTGAGACACAACCTGCAACCAGATTGCTTAATTTCGGAGGCGAGGTAAGAAATATAGATTTCAAACTATAAAATATAAATATTCCTGAGGCGTGAAAGTTTGATTTTCACGCCTTAATTTTATTATGATATAATGATTTCAGTGGCAATTACTAAAGTGAGGTGAGCGCTTTGAATATAAGAGATGTGGCACAGCGTGCAGGCGTGTCTGTTGCGACGGTCAGTCGGGTTCTTAATCATCCGGACCAAGTGACACCGAAGACAAGGGAACGAATTCTTGACATTATGAAAGAACTTGATTACACCCCAAATTGGTTTGCTCGAGGTCTCAACCTTAACCGTACTGGTGTCATTGCGCTCCTGATTCCAAACATATTGAATCCAATTTATACGGAGATCGCCAAAGGTGTGGAGGAAGTCGCCCATAACAAGGGGTACTATACTTTGCTTTGCAACTCTGAAGATTCCAAAGAAAAAGAAGCCGCTTACATAGAGATGTTGCTTCACAGAAAAGTGGATGGACTGATTTTCATTGCAGGCCATCTTGATCCAGATCTGATGACCAAAATTGAAGAGACTCAACTGCCTGCTGTCATGATAGGTAAGATTGAAGGCAATTGGCATTTTAGTGCGGTATACACAGATTATTTTGAAGGAGCGAGAAAAGCAACGGCTCATTTGATTGAAAACGGTTATAAAGAGATTGCTCATATAACTGGCAATCTTCGTTTTATTGAAAGTGCAGAGAAATTGGATGGCTATAGGGAAGCTCTTAAAAATGCAAGTCTTGAGATCAATCCAAAATGGATCATAGGAGGAGAAGAGACCATCGAAGGCGGTTACCTGGCTGCAAAAAGACTGGTGAGAAATCCAAATCCACCAAAAGCGATATTTGTCGCAAATGACTGGATGGCTTTCGGTGCTATAGACGCCATCAAAACTGAAGGGTTCAGAATTCCTGAAGATATTGCGATTATAGGATTTGACAATAATAGGATGTCAGGACTAGTTGAACCGAAGTTGACAACAATAAATTTGCCGGTTTATAAAATGGGTCTTACAGCCAGTAGACTTTTGTTTGATGAGATGGATACACTTTCTTCAACCTCGGATGAAGATGAAAAGAGTGATCAAAAGCAACAGATATTTTTGCCACTTACGATCAAGGTGAGACACTCATGTGGTCATCAAGATCGAATCAAAGCTATATTTGGTGAATAGGGGGAGCATATGCGTCTTAAAACGGATTTTATGGGGTTGTCACTTAAAAACCCGGTGATGGTGGCGGCGGGACCTTGGAGCCGTAATCCAAAAACTATTATGAGATCTCTAGATGCCGGAGCATCAGCCGTGGTGACTGAAACCATAGCAATGGAAGTCAGACAAAATGTACGTCCCTGGATATATTCGAAAAATGAAGGATATCAAAACGTACGTCTTTATAGTGACCACGCTCTTGAGCAATGGGTTATTTTTATCAAACAAATCAAGAAAGAAGGCGGAACCGTCATTGCAAGCATCATGGCTCATTCTCCCTCTGAAATGGCGTATATCGCAAAGAGTGTGTACAAAGCGGGAGCCGATGCCATTGAACTGGGTCTTTCCATTCCACATGGTGAAGGTGTGGCGGTTATGGGCTCGGATCCCGACCATCTGTACAATTCTGTCAAGAGAGTCATCCAAAGTGTTGATATTCCAGTCATGGTAAAATTTTCACCTCATGTCACAAATATATCTGAGCTGGCTAAAGTTGTGGAAAAAGCCGGTGCATCAGGCATCAGTGCCATTGACACCGTAAGAAGTATCATTGGTGTTGATCTTGAAACCTCAAAGCCATTATTGGCGACTTATGGTGGATACTCAGGAGTGCCGATCAAACCTATAGGACTTGCCACAGTGGCATCTATAGCGCAATCTGTGAAAATTCCTGTTTGTGGCATCGGAGGCATAAGTAGCTGGAACGACAGCCTTGAATACATGATGCTTGGTGCCAGCACTGTTCAAATCGGCTCTGCCATTATGACAAAAGGACCAGAGGTCATTAGCGAAGTAATTGTTGGTATGAGCACTTGGTTAGAGGAAAAGCAGCTAAGGGCTGAAAGTATAGTAGGCAAAGCTCTTGTTAATCTAAAATCATTTGATGAAATTGAGATCCTGCCCTACAAGGCAGTGCTAAACGGCAAATGTACTGATAGCAACTGTGTGTCGTGTGTTGTTGGTTGTCTTGTTGGCGCACTTGAAAACAAAGATGGTAATATCGTTTACCATCAGGAGTTATGCAATGGATGTGGCCTTTGTGTAAGCCTTTGCAAAGACCAAAAATTCGAACTTAAATGGCGTTTATAAAAGCATCAGAAAGGAAATTCAAAAATATGAATAAAATCATCTCAATCGTCATCACGGTCATCATGATCTTGGCGGGCATCTACCTCTTAGGAACATTGACATTCGATTCGGAATTTCAGGCAGAACTGCTAGGAAAATGGGCAGGGGAAAGCACACTTGAAGAAGGTGCCAACGTGGCCATCGAACTGAATATTAACGCTGACGGAACTGTCAATGGATCAGTGGGAGGCGCGAAATTTGAAAACGGCACCATACGAAAAAACAGAAACTCAATAGGTGAGAAACTTGGCATCAATTCAGATTACATCATAGTGGATGGGACACTGAAAGGTCAGATTACAGAAGATGGAGAAACACTCGACATCATGGTCACTATTCCGTTTGATTTCGCTGGCGGAGTGATAGATGGTGGCATCAACCTGAAGAAACCCTTCTCTTATCCCGATCCGATCGTACCTGATATTGAGCTGAAATCACAAAATTAATCACATAGGAGAATAAGCTTATGGAACTGATGAGAGCAGCAGATCTACTTATAGAAAAAATCAAAAGGGAATATAAAGAAGAAGTTGCAGTGGTAGTCGTCATGGGTTCGCATATTTATAATGAAACACACAGCAGATCCGATCTAGACATGTATTTTGTAATCAACTCACCAAAAGGCTATGAACTTGGACTGACATTTGTCATCGACGGTATAGGTTTCGACTTTTGGCCGATTTCTTGGGAGCGTATAGAACGCATGGCAAATCATGATGAAAGAGTGACCTCGATCATCACGGAAGGTCAGATCATATATCATGGATCAGAGGCCGATCTTGAGAGATTTAATGCTCTAAAGGCAAAAGCTCTGGATGTGAGCGATCATAAAAAATTCACCCAAAAGTCCAGAAAGGTCTTTGACCAAGTCTACAAAAGCTATTTCAAGCTTGAAGATGCTACTGATTTGACCTCAGTGAGAAGACATGGATTGAATGTTATTTTTTCATTGACGTATGCTCTTGCACTTCTCAACAAGGAAACCGTAAAAAGGGGAAGAGGCAAACTCAAAAAAGAGATTCTAGCAATGCCGCTTGTTCCAAAAGACTTTGAACGCCACTATGATGTGATCTTTGAAAGCAAAGAACTTGATGCCATAAAAAATGCATCCCGTCATTTGGTCCTTGGCATGGAAGAACTTCTTTCAAGTGAGGAAACCAAACAAATCGAACCTGTGGATTTCAAAGATCAACTTCAAGGGTTTTATGAAGAACTCATCAACTTCTACAACAAGATCCATCACGGCTGTGAGACTGGAGACTACGTCACCGCTTTTTATGCCGCGAATGAGATAGCAAATGAGATTGATGATGTGCTCACAGGTACTGGTATATCCTCCAGCCAGTTGCCGGATTTGGTCGGTGCCTTTGACACAAATGATATTGAGAGATTTTTAGAAGTAGCTGATCAACATCAGAAAGCTTTCGTCGAGCTGCTCGAAAACGGTGGTGTGACGATTAGAACATTCAAGGATTTTGACGCACTGGAAGAGTATTTGAACCAGCAAGGAAAGGATGAATAAAATGACAGTATTTTTTTATGATACAACAATTGGAAAGATCGGTATCGCAGAGAACAATGGAAAAATCACCAACGTGTTTTTCAAGAAAGATGACATTCCAAAAAATGCTCAGATTTCAGAAACACCACTGCTTAAAGAGGCTGCGGATCAAATGAATAAATACCTCGCAGGAGAACTCAAAACTTTTGATTTGCCACTAGATGCTGCTGGAACACCGTTCATGAAGCAAGTGTGGCAATGCCTCACGGAAATTCCATATGGCGAGACATCAAGCTATCGGGACATCGCTGAGAAAATTGATAACGAAAAAGCTTACCGGGCAGTAGGACTTGCCAACAACAAAAATCCAATTCCGATTTTCATACCATGTCACAGAGTCATCGGTGCAGATGGTGCGTTGACTGGATATCGAGGTGGACTTGCAGTAAAGAAAATGCTTCTTGAGCTTGAAAAGGCGGAGTAAATGCCCATATATGAATACGGCGAAGTGGAAATCGCCTATCTAAAATCAAAAGATCAAAAACTGGCAGAAGCCATAGATCGCATCGGTAGAATCGAGCGAAATGTGATTCATGACCCTTTTGTGGCACTCATTTCCAGTATTGTCGCACAACAGGTATCCATAAAAGCAGCAGAGACAGTCTATGCAAGGTTGACTGATTTTGTGACTGTTATCAGTCCTGAGAGCATTGGAAACCTGAGTGTGGATGACATTCAAAAGTGTGGTATGACTTTCAGAAAGGCCGGTTATATCAAAGGCATCGCTGAGGCTGCACTCACCGGAGAAGTTGATTTTCATACACTACATCAATTGACTGACGAGGAAGTGATCAAGAAGCTTTCAGCGCTAAGTGGCATAGGTATATGGACAGTGGAAATGCTGCTCATTCATTCACTTTGCAGACCGGATGTCGTCAGCTACGGTGATTTGGCTATAAGGAGAGGCATGATGAATCTATATGGTCTGGATACCCTCTCAAAATCAGATTTCGAATCTTACAGAAAACGTTATACTCCGCACGGCACAGTAGCTTCGCTATATCTGTGGGCACTGAGTGTTGAAGAACCAGAGGGAATTGACAAAAATCACAAATAGGTTTAATCTTAGTTTAATTCAAAGTGGTCAGTCAAACGACCAGTTGAAAATACAAAAAGGAGGTGAGCAATTGTATACACTTACAATTTTGAAGGAGGCAAATGCTCTTGAATTACAAAAATGCAGCAGAAATTTTGCCAACTCACCTACTCGAGGAAATTCAAAAGTATACTGAAGGTACGATGATTTATGTGCCGAAATCCTCCAGTAGAGCGGGTTGGGGACAGCAAACGGGACTTCGGGAGGAACTTGATGCGAGGAATGCAGCCATAACTGATGCATTTCGCGATTCCAGTACCATCACCGAACTGGCTGAGCTCTATAATCTGAGTGAGGCCGCCATCAAGAAAATCGTCTATGCTAAAAAATAATTAAAAAAATGCTTTAGCTGGACCACTGGCGTTTCGTATGGCAAAATGAACTTAACCGGTTAATACTTCTATGAAAGGAGGTTGATTGTATTGAAAATAAAGAGGTGGCTTAAACGTTAGCGCGTTTATAAACCAAATAAAGGCGTGGTACAGATTTTACTCTGTTCCACGCCTTTTTAATATTTTCAACCATCAATCTGCGGTTTTATAAAGTTCAGTGATGACTTCCTCGAGATCCATAGTGATCATATGTCAATTGATAATAGTTACTGATTACGTGTCAGAATTCCATTGAAATGGGTATAATACCACCATAATTCCCGATAGAAAGGATCTTGATATGAATACGGATACAGTGCTATCACTCAAAAATGTCTCTAAAATAATAAAAGGAAGACCTATTATAAATGATATCTCTTTTGAGGTGAAAAAGGGACAAATCTATGGCTTCCTAGGACCAAACGGAGCAGGTAAAACCATGACACTTCGAATGGTCGTCGGCCTCATCAGACCCACATCAGGCACTGTGGAGATTTGTGGGCACAACACTAGAAAAGACTTCGTATGTGCAATGTCAAACGTCGGTTGCATCATTGAAAATCCCGAGCTTTATGAATACCTTTCAGGCAGTGACAACCTGGAACTCCTTAGAAAAATGGAGCCGGATATTAGCGCCTCGCGCATCGATGAAGTCGTGGAACTCGTCGGTCTCAGCCATAGGATCCACGACAAAGTCGGAACCTACTCACTCGGCATGAAACAGCGGCTTGGTATTGCCCAAGCGCTCATGAAAAAGCCTGAGCTTCTCATACTCGATGAGCCCACCAACGGACTTGATCCCGCTGGAATCAAAGAGTTCAGGAGTCTCGTCAAATCGCTCTCGAAAGAGCAAGGCATGACCATTTTTGTCTCAAGCCATCTATTGTCAGAAATCCAGATGATTTGTGATGAAGTCGCCATTATCCTTCATGGCAAGATCATCAAGACTTCCAAAGTCGAAGCGCTTTCAGCGGGTCAAAAAATCACTTGGAATGTCACCAATGTAGCAAAAGCCATAAAATTGCTCGCCGATGATTTTGGTGTTGAAGCTGTAAAGGACACTGAGGAGACCCTCAGTGCTTTTACAGATGATTTCAGGATTATGGAAATCAACAGTGCCATGATGTCTTCAGACATTGGAATAAAATATGTTTCGAGACAACAAAAATCCCTGGAGGACCTTTTCATGGAACTCACAGGAGGTGAAACCATTGGTTAAACTCATCGAAAATGAAATCTTGAAAACATTCTACAAAAAAAGGATACACGTTATCGCAGGAATCCTTCTGGTGCTCATTGCGCTATTTGCATACGGTGAACATTATACACTCACAAGAACACAGGACCGTGTAGCGGAACAGCTTGGCATAGAAAACTCTGAAGACTGGGAAAACATTATCGGTCAGCAGCTCCAGGATCTGGAACGCCGACTCGACAATCCCTATATTCCAGATGAGGGGAAAGCCTCTATACAGGTACGCGCCGAACAGCTCAGGTTCTACCTTGACAATGACGTGAGCCCCATCGGTTCCACAGCTGCCAGGTTCATGGGACAGTTCATAGAACAATCCATTTTTCTGTTCCTTCCACTCTTGATCATTTTGCTTGCAGGGGACATGGTATCTGGCGAAGTCAATTCAGGGACAGTGAAACTCATACTTACAAGACCAGTCAAACGCTGGAAAATACTCATGGCAAAACTTTTAGCATTATCCATGCTTGAAATGTTCGTCATATTTATGATGGCCCTTTTTTCTTTTGTAACCGCAATGGTAGTGTTCGGATACTCAGGATTCAACGAACCTGTGATCACAGGGTTCAGAGTGTTTGAGGGTCAGCTGGATACCTCAGCTGTCAGAACGATTCCCCAGTGGCAGTATCTGATGATGACCTACGCTATCGGCTATTTCGTAGCATTTGTCATCGGTTCACTTTCATTGATGGTTTCGGTACTCGTAAGGAGTACATCAGCCTCCATTGGAATCATGATGTCCACCTTGATTGGAGGCAGTTTTCTCAGCTTCTTCATTTCGGACTGGAAGTTGACGCGATATCTTTTTACAGTCAACCTCAATCTGACCTCATATATTTCGGGGAGTTTCCAAATTGTCGAGGGGCTCAGCATGACCTTTTCAACACTGGTATTGCTGGGATGGTCAATTGGCGCCATTGGCATAGCGTTCTTGGTGTTCACACAAAAAGATATTCTGGCATAGGAGGGTGCGGATTATGAAAAAATGGATCTGGTACATCACAAGTATAATCTTCATACTGGGCATCTCTCTTTTTGCGTATGGTTTCAGTCAAGCGATAGCAATTGGCATCGAAGTCAATAAAGCTCCCGAGACTGCTCAACCAGCCCAAGAAAACAGTGTAAAGCCTCAAGAAGCTGATGCGGCTTTGGTCATGGGGGACTCTCTAGCTAGAGGAACCGGTGATGAAACTGGAGAGGGGTTTGCTGGTTATGTTATAAAAGGACTTGAAGCATCAAGGGGTGAGTCGTTACCACTATATAATATAGCCGTGGAAGGACTAAGGACTGATGCTCTTCTGTCACAAGTCGACGACCCACAAACGCGGGAAGGCATTCGCAGTTCCAGTCTGATTATGATCTCTATTGGAGGGAATGATCTTAGAGCAATAGAGCGATTGGAAAGTGATCAGGAATCCCAATATTTCAAGGAATCTCTTGATTCATACCTCATAAAGCTGGATGAAATACTCAGGATCATCAGAGCAGAGAACGAGGACGCTCCAATAGTTTTCATTGGGCTTTACAATTTAGATTATAGCCCTTCAAATCAGGAACGCTCTCAGTATCTGATCGAATGGAACCAATCGACACAAAGGATACTTGAATCGTTTGAAGGCACACTTTTCACACCGACATATGACCTCTTTAAACTGAACCTTGAGGACTATATTTCTGCAGATGGGCTTCATCCCAATTCGAAGGGTTATGCAGCTATTGGAGATAGAATACTAAAAAACCTGGGGGATTAGTTTATTGACAACCATAAGGTTATCCTATAGACTTTTAGTAAACAGATAGGATTACTTATTGAGGTGGATTATGAAACTGTCTACAAAAGGAAGATATGGTCTTAGGGCAATGGTGGATCTTGCGATGAATTCCAGTGGTGAACATGTTGCGCTATCACATGTGGCAGAACGCGAAGGACTCTCAGTGCAGTATTTGGAACAAGTCTTTTCAACACTGAGAAAAGCCGGACTCGTCAAGAGTGTCAAAGGTGCCGGAGGTGGGTACACACTATCTAAAGAGCCCTCAATGATAACAGTGGGGGCAATACTCAGAGCAATGGAAGGCGATCTTTCCATCGTTGGAAAATCAAAGGATGATGGCACTGCACCCACAGTGGTGGAACAATGTATCCGTGAGTCGCTATGGGACCGAATTGATGAGAGTATAGTCTCAATCATTGATGAGGTCACACTACAGGAACTGGCAGATGAAGCCAAGAAAAAGAATGCGGAAAAAGCATTGATGTTCTACATATGAAGAAGCTTTGCATGATCACATAAACATGGATCATGCAGGGCTTTTTTTATTGAACAAAATAAAACATACTATACTTATAGGTTTAATAATAAATTTATGTTGACAAATACTAAAACAGCCTCTATAATCGTATTAATCCTATAAGATTAGTAGGATATAAAAAATGGAGGAAAACAATGAATAAAAAAATAGTTTTGGGTTTGGTGGCAGCAGCAGTTTTGGTATTGGCAGGTTTTGGTCTCTTAAGTGGTAAAGACAGTGAAGACGCATCTAAGTCATCACTGGAAGTGATCAAAGAAAATGGCGTGATTAGAATCGGTACGGAAGGCACATATGCGCCTTTCACATTCTATAACGAACAAAACGAATTGACCGGTTTCGATGTGGAGCTGGCGAGAGAAGTAGCAAAAAGAATTGGTGTTACAGCGGAATTCGTGGAGACAAAATGGGATGGCATGTTCGCAGGACTGGATTCAGAGCGTTTTGATCTAGTGGCGAATCAAGTGACAATCAAAGCGGATCGAATAGAAAAGTATGATTTTTCATTGCCATATATAAAGACAAGAGCAGTTTTGGTGGTCCATGAAGATAATGACAATATAAAAGCATTTGAAGATCTCGAGGGTAAAAAGTCCGGTCAATCATTGACGAGCAACCTTGCTGAACTTGCAACGTCATATGGCGCTGAGATTGTACAAATCGACGGTTTCAACCAGGCCATCGACCTTATATTGTCTGAGAGAATTGATGCGACAATCAATGATCGATTGTCCTATCTGGACTTTAAATTAGAAAGACCTGATGCCAAAATCAAAGTTGTGGCGGAACAGGCTACAAGCAGTGAAGCCGCTTTCCTTTTCAACAAGGGCAATGAAGAGTTGGTTGAGGCAATCAATACAGCAATGGAAGAAATGTTCGCCGATGGCACATATCTTGAGATTTCCGAAAGATGGTTCGGAGACGACGTTTCAAAATAAGTTTAGAGGAGAAATTTAATGGATGACCAATTACTTAGACTTGTTGGAATTTTGACAAATTCTTTCATCCCGCTTTTGAAAGCCGGTTTGATGTTCACAGTGCCACTTGCACTGATCTCATTTGCCCTGGGACTGACACTGGCGTTTCTGACGGCTCTCGCCAGAATTTCATCGAGCAAGGTACTTCAGTCCATTTCAAGATTTTATGTCTGGTTGATTAGAGGGACTCCACTACTAGTGCAGCTCTTCATCATTTTCTATGGACTGCCCGCTGTTGGTGTGACGCTCAGTGCATTCCCATCAGCGGTCATCGGGTTCACACTCAATGTGGGCGCATACAATTCAGAAACCATCAGAGCCGCTATCCAGTCCATCGACAAGGGACAGTGGGAGGCTTCCAAAGCCTTAGGACTTACGAGGGGAAAAGCGCTTAGATATGTCGTTTTACCCCAAGCCCTCAGAGTAGCCATACCGCCGCTTTCAAATTCGTTCATCGGACTCGTTAAGGACACATCACTTGCAGCGGCAATCACCGTGACAGAAATGTTCCAGGTTGCCCAGCAAATCACAGCGAGAACCTATGAACCGTTATTACTCTACACAGAAGCGGCATTCATCTATCTGATATTCTGTTCAGTGCTTACACATATGCAAGGCAAATTGGAAGTATACTCGAGCAGACATCTCACATCGTGATGGGAAAGAGAGGAACAAAGTGATTACAATCAACAACGTGCATAAAAAGTTCGGCAATCTTGAAGTCCTAAAAGGCATTGATCTGAACGTCAAAAGAGGAGAAGTGGTCTGTGTCATCGGTTCCAGCGGATCGGGAAAAAGCACACTTCTAAGATGTATGAATACCCTTGAATCCGTTACATCCGGAACGATTCACATTGATGGCAGACCCCTTGATGATCAGACGACAAAAGATATCGGAATGGTTTTTCAAAGATTCAATCTCTTTGCACATCTTACCGTTCTCGAGAACATCATGCTCGCACCGATGGTGGTGAAGGGTGAATCTAAAGACAAACTCAAAGAAAATGCAATGAAGTTACTGAGAAAAGTCGGGCTGGAGCAAAAGGCGGATGCTTATCCGAATCAGCTTTCAGGAGGACAACAACAACGGGTTGCCATCGCCAGAGCACTTGCCATGGAACCGAAAATCATGCTGTTTGACGAACCGACTTCTTCTCTTGACCCAGAACTGGTCGGAGAAGTGCTGGAAGTCATGAAAGCCCTGGCGGAAGAAGGCATGACCATGTTGATTGCCACCCATGAAATGGAGTTTGCGAGGGAAGTATCCGACCGAGTCATTTTCCTCGATGGTGGAGTCATCGTGGAAGACGGCACCCCTGAAGAGATTTTTGAAAACCCGAACCATGAGCGCACAAAAGTATTCCTAAACAGAATGAGGAAATCCGGATAACAACTTGTACCTTTTCGATTACGTGGTAAAATAAGAGTACCAAACAATCGAGGTATGAGACTAATGATGATAAAAGTACTTAAAAATATACTGAAAGTGTTATTGATCCTGTTGATTATTATTGCTTTAGGTACAGCCGCAATCAATATTTATATGGTCAAAGTGACTGAAAAATTCATAGTCGCACCTGATACCGCACTGAAATTCAAACCCGACGCCATCATGGTCCTCGGCGCTGGAGTCAACCCCAACAGGACCCCGAGCGTCATGCTCGCAGACCGCTTACTACAAGGAATTGAACTTTATGACATGGGTGTCTCTGACAGAATCCTTATGAGCGGCGATAACAGTACCGATCATTATGACGAAGTCACTGTGATGAAGAACTATGCGATTGATCAAGGTGTGCCTTCGGCACACATCTTCAAGGATCATGCCGGATTCAACACTTACAATAGTATGTTCAGGGCAGGAGCCATCTTCGAAGTGGAAAAACTAGTTATTGTCACTCAGCAGTATCATCTTTATAGATCGCTATACATTGCTGACAAACTCGGAATCGACGCTGTAGGCGTCGCATCCAATCCTCAGCAATACGGAGGTCAAAGCTCCAGAGACATCAGAGAAGTGCTTGCACGGGTAAAAGACTTCTTCATGGTCATATTCAAACCCGATCCCACATTTCTCGGCAACAAAATCCCCATCACTGGTGATGGCGATGCATTTTATGATTAAAAATGAAGCACTGTATGAGCGCCGTTTGGGTACCAGGTACCCAAACGGCGGTTTTTTTTGTTGCAGGCATTCCAATTAGAGCTTTCAGAGTTACCGCCTTCTGGGTACCTGGTACCCAGAAGGCGGTAACCCTGAAGCACTTTAGAATAAGAAACGTAGGCTTGAAGTATCGGTGAACTGTGTCTTGATCAAATCAGCCAAATCATCAGGGGGGATATTTTTTCCATCTTTGATCCATTGTTCCAAAATGTTCAGTGCAACACCTATGCGGATAGCAATGAAGTAGTTTTTATGTTGAATCGGTGTTCCAATTCGAGTATCAATAATTTGGAGGAAATCTTCAATGATCCTTGAAAATGAATCGAAAATGATATCTGTTCGCTTGATATGGATCAAAATCTCCAGAATCTTGGAGTCGAGGTACCAATATCTCAGGAACGTTTTCAAAATCAAAGGACTTTGAGTATTATTAATAAGATATTCCTTCAACCCATCGAATGATTCATCGCATTTTAGCCTCAAAACGTCCTCAATGGCATCAAAATTGCGATAAAATGTCGTTCTCCCGATATTTGCTCGGTCGACAATGTCTTTGACTGAAATACTTTCAAATGTTTTTTCCTTAAGGAGTTGAACGAGTGCCATGTAGATCAAATCACATGATTGGATGGAGCGTTTGTCTTGTTTTTTATGATACATATTTGATCCTCCTGTTTCACATCTCCTGATTCGGTTGACATCATATTTACAACATTATATACTCCAGATAAATAAGTGTCAAATGTAACGTTAAATTGATTTAACAGGACATAAGTATCGTAACAGGAGGATTATATGAACGATAAAATCAAAGTGTTGCCTAAAGTGATCGACAACCAATATAAAGGCAGTAACATTGCAAAGCAAGTCTTTTTATTAATTACCATATTGACAGTAATCAGAAGCCTGATCCATGTTTTCGCACCTGATGGAGGTGCACAGTCCATCGCCACGATTCCACTGGATACATACACTCAGGCTGGAGCGGCAAGCGTGATCATGATTTTTTCTCTTTGGGGATTATCTCAACTCTTGATGGGTGTGGTGTACTTGGTCATATATTTGAGATATAAGTCTCTGATTCCTGCCATGTATGTCCTTCTTATCTCCGAATACATCATGCGCATAGTCATAGGTATGATGAAACCGATAGAGACGGTTGGAACTGCTCCGGGTGGAGTCGGGAACTGGATTATAGTTCCACTTTGTATCAGCATGCTCTTATTGTCATTATCAAAAAATAAAAAAGAAAAAGGGGTATAACCATGAATGACATCAAAACAAAGGTCCCGAAATTTGTATGGGTGGTCCTATTTATACTTGGTTGCATTGACCTCATACGTGGCTTCATGCACACAGTGTTGCTCGAATATTCGGCTCTGAACATCGCTGGACTGGATTTAACAACATCCACAGCTGCAGAACAATTGAGACTACTTGGCGCATTTGGAATTTCAAATTGGGTGACGGGTGCTATTTTCATACTTATTGCACTTAAAGCGAAAAATATTTCGATCCATGTCATTGGGATTATTCCTCTCGCGTATGGACTTAGTTCTATTGCGATGAGAATCAATACATCTGGTTATGCACAAACCACTGCAAATTGGGGTGGTATGAGCATGATGATACCATACTTGGCAGTTTGTGTAATTACCTTTGTTGCAGGAATAATAGTGATAATTCGGAGCAAAAACGGGTAAATATGAAGAGAAGGGAGAACCACCGTTTGGGTACCTGGGAAAGCTCCGAAAAACAACGTATAAAAATCAAATTTTATTTAACTTGCATATTTATGTATAACTTGACTCGTTAAATCCGTGGTTAGATGCATTTTATTACATCAAATTCCCTTTTTTAATGATATAGGCATTAAATATCAAGATTTCTTTTAGCATTACCAGACTTTAGGTCGCAAAGTGAGAACAACTATTAGACTGCTGAAATATTTTCAGCAGTCTAATTACATTGCATGCTGTATTGGCCAATAAAATATGTTTTGAGGTTGCCATCATACCAATGAATCGTGAACGCCTCAAATTATGATTTCTGACCAGAGTTGCGAAACGTCTCTCTACTATAGATCGTCTATTCAAAGCTGTTTTAAATGCTTTTGTCTCATTGTGAGTCTTGGCTCTAAG